>NZ_JBEZFT010000008.1:0-135887 GCF_040649595.1 Kribbella sp. NPDC048915
GGAGGATTTCTGGCCGATCCTGGGGTGAAATCCTCCCCGGATCGGGCCCGGATCGTGGCCTGACGCCGCCGCAGATCACGATCTCCGGCTGTAGTGCTAGGAGAGTTTTCCGCACGACACTGGAGGCTTTTGACCGCCGTACGCGGGAAAACCCTCCACAGATGCGGCTCCAACAACCCCACACCCTGATCACCAGCGGGCCACGCCATCGCCCCGGCCATCCCTCACCCCGTCTGCCCGCGACCATCTCCCCCTCGGGCAGAAGCCAACCCACACATCCGTCAACGGACCCGGGTATCCGCGTGGGTTGGGGGTTCTCTGCTCGCGTAGCGACGAAGAGCCCCCGATTTCGAGGGGTATCCGCGCGGGTTGGGGGTTCTCCGCTGGTGTACCGACGAAGAACCCCCGACTCGAGGGGTTATCCGCGCGTATGCCGTGCTGTGGATCGGCCGGCGGTGGTCTGGTCGGCGGTGTTCGGTCACCCGAGCCGCCTACCCCTTGATCGCCTACCCCTTGATCGCCCCGGAGGTCATGCCGGCGACGATCTGCCGGTTGAAGAACAGGTACATGATCAGCGGCGGGATCGTGATCAGCAGGATGTCCATGAACAGCAGGTTGTACTGCGTGGAGTACTGACCGGAGAAGTTGTACAGCGTGAGCTGGACGGTGGCGTTCTTGTCACCGGGCAGGAAGTACAGCGGGTTCACGAAGTCGTTGAACACGTTGACCGACTGCACCACGACCACGGTGACGATCACCGACCGCAGCAGCGGGAAGATGACGCCGAAGAACAGCCGCAACGGCCCGGCGCCGTCGATGATCGCCGCCTCGTCCAGCTCCCGCGGGATCGTGGCGACGAACGCCCGGAACAGCAGGATGCAGAACGACAACCCGAATGCGATCTCGATCAGGATCAACCCGGGCATGGTCCGGAACAGGCCGAGTTTCTGCAGCACCCAGATGGTCGGGACCACGGCCGGCGGGATGATCAGGCCGGACAGCACGAGGAAGTTGATGAATCCGTTCCACTTGCTGGCCCGGCGCTGCAGCACGAAGCCGGCCATCGCGGCCAGCACCACCATTCCGGCGACGCTGGCCACGGTGAGGATGGTGCTGTTGATGAACGCGATCACCAGCATGTAGTCGCGGGCCTCGACCACCGCGACGAAGTTCTGCACGAAGTGGAACTGACGCGGCCAGGAGAAGTCGAGGTCCGCGGCCTGCTGCCGGTCTTTGACCGCGGTCAGCACCATGAACACGAACGGGATGATGAACACCACGATCGAGGCGATGATCGCGACCGCACTGAGCGCCCATCTCCGCCCGGGGTGGTAGTTGGCAACTTCGGCGGTACTCACAGGTCCACCTCCTTGCGGTTGAGGAACCAGTTGAGCGGGAGGACGATCGCGGTGACGACGATGAACAGGATCACGTTGCCCGCGGTCGACAGTCCGTAGAAGCCGGCCTGGTACTGCTTGTAGATCACCGACGAGATCACGTCCGAGGTGAAGCCGGGCCCGCCGCGCGTCATTGCCCAGATCAGCTCGAAGGACCGCAGGCCGCCGATCAGCGACAGGATGATCACGGTCACGGTGGCCGGCTTGCACAGCGGCAGCACGACCCGCCGGAACGAATCCCATGCCCCGGCGCCGTCGACCCGCGCGGCCTCCAGATACTCGCGCGGGATCGACACGATGCCCGCGATGTAGATCAGGGTCGCGAGGCCGACGCCCTTCCAGACGTCGACCGCGGCGATCGACAACAGCGCCCACTTCGGGTCGGTCAGCCAGCCCGGACCGTCGATCCCGATGACGCCGAGCGCGCCGTTGATGATGCCGCGCTCGGGATTCATCATCACCTGGAACAGCAGGCCGACGCCGACCGTACTGACCAGCACCGGGAAGAAGACGACCGACCGCAGGTACGCGCGGCCGATCACCTGCGACGTCAGCAGCACGGCCAGCAGCAGGCCGAGTACGACCTTGGATCCCGACGTCACGACGGCGAAGATCAGCGTGTTGGTGAAGCCCTTCACCAGGGCGGGTTCGGCGAAGAACAGCTTGAAGTTGTCCAGCCCGATGAACTTCGACTCGAACAGGCTCCAGCGGGTCAGGCTGTAGTAGAACGAGGCGAACGTCGGGATCAGGAACAGGACGGCGTAGATGACGGCGGTGGGCAGGTAGAACCAGAACGAGTACGGGCGGTAGACCTTGCTACCGGTCGTCGCGGTGACCGTCGTGGTCTTGCTGTGTTCTTGCGAGATCGACACAGCCACCGGCTTCACCAGCCCTCCAGGCCCAACTGCTGGGCCTGCTTCTTGACGTCCTCGTCGTACCGGGCGGCGCCGTCCTTGGCCTTGCGGATCCCGGAACCGACCTCGACGGTGATCTGCTCCAGCGACGGGCCCTTGACCGGCGAGAGGAACTCGAGCGCGAGGCTCGAGGCGCCCGGCTTGTCGAGGTACGGCTGCATGTCCTTGATCGCCCGCGGTACGTCGGCCGGCAGCTCACAGCCCTTGACCGCGTACGGACCGGTCGGCGCGCCCGCCTCGGACTGCGACTTGCACCCGTCCGGGCTGGCGACGAAGGCGAGGAACTTCTTCGCCGCGTCCAGTTTCTCGCCCTCGGTGGTCTTCGGGATGTACAGACCGCCCGGCGTCCACAGCGTCAGGCCGTTCTTGCTCGCGTCGTCACCAGGCAACGCGAACAGACCGACCTTGTCGGCGGCATCCGGATAGGTGGCGATCATGTTCGCGACCACACCGGACAGGATCGGGTAGTGCGCACCCTTGGCGGTGGCCAGCATCTTGAGACCGTCGGGCAGCTTCGCGGAGGCGAAGTCCTTGTTCTCGTAGCCGGCGTCGTGCACGGCCTGGGTGTGCTCGAAGCCCTTGATCGCGGCCGGCGACGTCGCGTACTTCGCCTGGTTCTTGGTGTACTTGTCGGCGAAGTCCGGCTCGGCCGCCGAGACGTTGTGGAAGTCGCCGAGCACGAACAGCTGTGAGGTCCAGGTCTCGCCGTAGGTCTGGATCACCGGTGCGACGCCGTCGCCGGCCGCCTTGATCTTGGCGTTGTTGGCCATGAACTCGGCCCAGGTCTTCGGCACCTGAAGGCCGAGCTTCTCGTAGACGGGGATGCTGTAGAGCACTGCGCCGCCCATGAATCCGCCGACCGGCGCGCCGTACACCTGACCGTCGGCCGTCACGGTCGTCTTGAAGTTGTCGTCCAGGTCCTTGACCCAGGGCTCGTCGTTCATCGACAGCAGGTTCTTCGGCGGCGCGATCGCCTGGAACAACGAGCCGGTGTTGTAGTTGAAGACCTCGGGCATGTCACCGGTCGACAGCCGGGTCTTGACGATGTTGTCGCCCTCGGTACCGCCCGGGCGGCTGTCGACCTTGACGGTGATCTCCGGGTACTTGGCGTGGAAGTCCTTGGCGAGTTGCTCGGCTTCCTTGATGTCCTGGTCCTGGTTCGTGGTCAGGTAGGTGATCTCGACCGCGCCGCCGCCACCGGCGTCCTCACTCGATCCGAGACTGCCCGCGCTGCACGCGGAGAGGGTTAGGGAACAGACGGCCAGCAGGGCGAGCCCGCTGGCTCCTGGGCGGAACCTCATCATGACCTCCAAGGGGGTGTGCTTCGCGGCAGCGGGGCGGTCCGTGGATCGGGTCGGTGCTTGGTCAGGGCTTCCGGGTTCGGTCAGGGGTTGCTGGGTCAGGATTTGCTGGGTCAGGATTTGCCGGGTCAGGATTTGCCGGGTCAGGAGTTGAGCAGGGCGTCGAGTTCGGCCTGCAGGGCTTCGGCGCTCGGCGAGAAGCCGCGCCGGCTGATCGCGGCGACGAGGCCGGCGGCGGGCCGGTCCAGGTACCGCTCGAGGCGGGCCGCCAGTTCGGCGTCGTCGGCAACGACTCCGAGTTCGACGGCCGAGGCCGTGAGTGCGGACCAGGTCGGCTCGTGGTCGAGCAGCTGCCGTACGGATGCGTCGGCGCCGAGCTGCGGCGCTTCGGCGTACGGGTCGGCGACCGTCCATTCGTGTGTGCCGTGGCCGACCTCGACGGCGTCCAGACCGGGTACGTCGACCTTCGCGCGGGCGCCGACCGGGACCGTGACGGTCAGCGTGACCTGACCGTCGGCACGGCTCCACGCGACCGACGCCTCGCCGTATGGCGTGAGGTGCTTGGCCGACGCCTTCGTGAGTTGGTCGGTGAACAGCGGCCGGATGTCGATGGCGCGGTAGCCCGGCTCGGCGGCGGCGAGGCCTGCCACCCGGCGGTGCATCCAGTCGGCGACGGCGCCCAGCGCGTAGTGGTTGAACGACGTCATCTGGCCGGGGTTGATGCTGCCGTCGGGCAGCATGCTGTCCCAGCGCTCCCAGACCGTCGTGGCACCCATCGTCACTGCGTACAGCCAAGAGGGGCAGCCTGTCTGTAGCAGAAGACGGTATGCCAGGTCAGGATGTCCGGTATCGGCCAGTGCGTCGGCCATCAGCGGCGTACCGACGAATCCGGTACTGATCCGGAAGGCCGAGGTCCGCACCAGATCGGCGAGCCGCTCGCCGGCGCGCTGCCGCTGCTGCTCGGTCGGCAGCAGGGCCCACTGCAGCGCGAGCGCGTACGTCGTCGCCGCGTCGCTCAGGACGCGGCCGCCCTCGGTCGTGTACTCGGCGGCGAACGCCTGCCGGACGCGGGCGGCGAGCTCGGTGTACTCCCGCGCCAGGTCGGTCTGCCCGACGATCTCGGCCGCTTTGCCGACCACCTCGGCCGAGCGGGCCAGGTGCGCGGTCGCGATGACGTCCGGGTCGGCCTTGGCGCGGAACGGGTTGTCCGGCGGCGCGGTCGGGTCCAGCCAGTCACCGAACTGGAATCCGCCCGACCACAGCAGGTCGTCGCCGGCCAGACCGGCCATCCGGTCCACCCAGGCACGCATGCTCGGCAGCTGCCGGGCGAGCAGGCCGGCGTCACCGGTGCGCTCGTAGATCACCCACGGGACGATCGTTGCCGCGTCACCCCATGCCGCGGTGGCCGGGCCCTCGTCGCGGAGCACGTCCGGGACCACGAACGGCACCGAGCCGTCCTTCTGCTGTTCGGCCGCCAGGTCGGCGAGCCAGTTGGTGAGGAAGCCTGCGCTGTCGAACAGGAAGCTCGCGGTGGGGGAGAAGACCTGGATGTCGCCGGTCCAGCCGAGCCGCTCGTCGCGCTGCGGGCAGTCGGTCGGTACGTCGACGAAGTTGCCGCGCATGCCCCACACGACGTTCTCGTGGAACTTGTCGAGCAACGGGTTCGACGACTCGAACCAGCCCGTCCGGCGCAGATCGGTGCCGACCACAACGGCCTCGAGGTCCTCCTTGCGCAGCTCGCTGACGCCGGTCACCTCGGCGTACCGGAAGCCGTGGAAGGTGAGCGTCGAATCGAGGACGACCTCGTCGGGGCCGGCCAGGATGTAGGTGTCGGTGGCCTTCGCGGTGCGCAGTGGGCGAACGCCGAGTTCGCCGTTCTCCAGGACCTCCGCGTGCCGGACGACGATCTCGTCGCCGGCCGCCTGGCCGCGGACGGTCAGCCGGATCCGGCCGACCAGGTTCTGGCCGAAGTCGACGAGGGTCTTGCCGGACGGCGACGTGGTGATCTCGAGTGCGGGCAGGACATCGGTGATCCGGACCGGTGGGCCGTCGGGTGCGACGAGCAGACCGAGGTCGGCGTCCAGCACGTCGACCGGCGTGGGCTCACTCGGCTGCTTGCGCAAATCGGTGGTCTGGCCGTCGTAGATGTCGTCGGCGAGCACGTTGCTCTCCCGGGACGTCCAGGTCCCGTCGCTGCTGAACGTGTGGATCTGGCCGTCACCGGTGGTCACCTCAAGCTGGGCGAGCACGGCGAGGCGGTCGCCGTACACCTCCTTCTGGTCGCGGAAGCCGATGCGGCCGCGGTACCAGGCGTTGCCGACAAGGAACTCGAGCGTGTTCTCACCAGGTCGAACAAGCTCGGTCACGTCGTACGTCTGGTAGCGGAGCCGGTACTGGTACGCCGTCCAGCCGGGCGCGAGCTCCTCGTCGCCGACCCGCTGCCCATTCAGCTCGGGGAGGTAGATGCCGTGCGCGGTGGCGTACAGACGCGCCTTGACGATCCCGTCCGGCAGCTCGGCGCGACCGGCGATCAGCGGCGCGGGGGAGCCGTGCGGGCTGTTCCGGGGGCTGACGAAGCGGGCGGTCCAGTCGTCGGGCGACAGCAGCCCGGTCTCGACTGTCGCAGGCTCGCTCCACTCGCTCCAGTCGTCGTTCCCGCGGACCCGGACGCGAACCTGGGCCGCAGTCCGGGAGGCCAGCGGCTCACCTGGCCAGGGCACCAGGATCTGGTCGGGGGACTGGACGGTGAAGACCTGGGTGCTGCTGCCTGAGGTGATCTCGACTTCGTACGCCGTCTGCGCGTAGCCGGCGTCCGCGGCCGGGACCTGCCAGGAGATCCGCGGCGCGGCGGTGCCTACGCCGATGACGGCGCCGGCTTCCGGTGCCGGCCGGTGTTCGAAGCGGAGGGCGGTGGGTGCGGCGAGATGCGACATGTGACTCCAACCGAGGCGCTGATCGTGACGGTGATTCACGCGAGGGTGAAACGATTCATTGGCAGTTCCGGCGAAACGCTGGATGCTCAGTGGGTTGGTCGGCGGGACGTTTCGCCTGTTCCCCGATCCTGCGACCGGTAGCCGCCGGTCACTAGCCCGATGTGCACTCGATCTAGCACGATCTGCACCTCGGCTCGTATCGTGAGGCCGTGGCGGACGAGCCTGTACGGACCCGAGGAACCGTGCTGCACTTCGTCGAAGGGACGGTTGTGCACGCGGGATCACACCTGCACGAGAAGTCCCACCCGCTGCACACGCACAGTTTTTTCGAGCTGGTTCTGGTGACCGCCGGTGAAGGCGTCCACCACAGCCTCGCGGGGCGTCAGCGGCTCCGGGCCGGCGACGCGATCCTGCTGCGTCCGGGGGTTTGGCACGAGTACGTCGACTGCGACGCACTGGACGTCTACAACTGCTGTTTCGCCGCCGACCTGGTCCGTCGCGAACTCGCGTGGGCGCGCGAAGATCCCTTGCTGGGTTACCTTTTGTGGACCGGCCCGTTCTCCGGACAGCGCCGGGGAATGCTGGCGACCCACCTCGATCCGGCCACCATGGACGAGGCGGTCGGGTATCTCGAAGGCCTGCGCCGGCTGCGCGATCAACCACTGAGTAGGCATCGCGGTGAGGTGATCGGCTGGCTGTCGCTGTACCTGAGTTGCGTCGCGCGGACCGTCGCTGCGTCGGACGAACGCGGCGAACACACCCATCCCGCGGTCGTGGATGCGATGCGCATGATGGAGGCGGATCCCGCGCGGCAGTGGACGCTCGCCGACCTGTCCGGGGAGCTGCACCTCGCACCCGGGTACCTGGTCCGGCTGTTCAAGTCGGTGACCGGGATGCCGCCGATGGCCTATCTCTCCCGGCACCGGGTCGAGCTCGCGGCCGACCGGTTGCTGCACACCGACCTACCGATCAACCGGATCGGGGAGTCGGTCGGCTGGCCGGACCAGAACTACTTCGCCCGCCGATTCAAGTCGCACTACGGACTGCCTGCCTCGCTCTATCGGCAACGTTTCAATTCAGTCCGGCACAGCTACCCGGCGCCGAAGGAGCAGGTCTAACCCGTCGAGGATCCGGTCCAGCCCGAACTCCAGCCCCTGGCCTTCGCTGTCGGCCGTTGTCTGCATTGCGCGCATCAGGTGTGGAAAACGCTCGCCCTCGGTGGCCAGGATTCGGCCGAGTGCCTGCTCCATTTCCTCCTCGGACAACCCGGTGGACTGCCCGGGGAACGTCGCGGTCTGCTGGGCGATGTTCCGGACGTGGCTGGTGACGACGAGGATCGCGTCGAGCTGCTCGCCACCGTTCAAGTCCGTGCCGGCGAGCGCAGCGAGGCCGCGTTCGAGCCAGGCCAGCTCGTTGGGGCCGAGCAGGCGGCGTCCGATCGTTGACTGCAGCAGCCACGGGTGCCGCGCGAACCCGTCGTACAGGTCGAGGGCCCAGGTCCGCAGCGCCTCGCGCCACGGCAGCGCGGGTCGCTCCGGCGGTGGACCCATCGCGAGATCGCTCATCACCGCGACCAGTTCGGTCTTGCCGGGGACATGCCGGTAGAGCGCCATCTTGGTGACCGGCAATTCGCCGGCCACCCGCTGCATCGAGACGGCGTCCAGGCCTTCGGCGTCGGCGATCGCGATGCCGGCCTCGGCGATCTCGGTCAGCGTGATGGCGGGTTTCGGCCCGCGGCTGCGGGCCGGCTCCCGGCCCCAGAGCAGTTCGGTCACTAGGCGTCCTTTCCGGCGATGGTCCGACCGGGCTTGAACTGTGTCTACCATACACACTAATGTGTCCAGTGGACACAGTATCCGATGGACACAGATAAGGGGATGTGATGAAGGTACTGGTGTCGGGTGCGAGTGTGGCGGGGCCGTCGGTGGCGCTGTGGCTCGGACGGGCGGGGCATGACGTGACGGTCGTCGAGATCGCGCCCGCGCTGCGGAAGGGCGGGTACGCCGTCGACTTCCGCGGCGAGGTGTTCACGACGGTGCTGGCGCGGATGGGGGTGCTCGAGGATCTGCGCGCGCTGCAGACGGGCGGCAGCGCAATGCAGTTCGTCGACGCCTCGGGGCGGTCGTTGATGCGGTTGCCGGCCGAGTTCTCCGGTGGTGAGCTGGAGGTCTTGCGAGCGGACCTGTCACGCGTGTTGTACGAGTACAGCCGGGCGCAGGCGACGTACCGCTTCGGCGACTCGATCGCCGCGCTGCGCGAGCACGCGGGCGGCGTCGACGTGGTCTTCGAGAGCGGCGTCGCGGACACGTACGACCTGGTGATCGGCGCGGACGGCATGCACTCCGTCGTACGGCGGCTGGCGTGGCCGGCCGACCAGGTCGTCGAGCGTCACCTCGGGTACTACGCGGCCGGCTGGGAGCTGTCGAACACGTTGGGGCTCACGGGCGACGCGCTGATGTACAACGTGCCCGGGAGGTTGGCGAGTGTCGGCGTGGATCACCGCGACCCGGCGCTGGCGGGCACGTTGATGCTGTTCAAGTCGCCGAAACTCGACTACGACCGGCGCGACCTGGAGCAGCAGAAAGCGATCGTCCGCGACCATTTCGACGGATTGGGCTGGCATGTCCCGGAGTTGCTCGAAGGGTTGCCAGCGGCAACGGAGCTGTACTTCGACGCGATCAGCAGGGTGCGCGTGGAGCGCTGGTCGACGCAGCGGATCGTGCTGCTCGGTGATGCGGGCTACGGCGCCACGTTCGGTGCCCTGGGCACCGGTACGGCGGTCGTCGGCAGCTACGTCCTGGCAGGGGAGATCGAGCAGGCGCTGCGTGCAGGCGACGAGCTCGGTACGGCGTTCGCGCGGTACGAGGCCCGGCTGCGCAAGGCGGTGTCGACGACGCAGGACGGCGCCCGTGCAGGCTCGTTCCTGGCGCCGGCCAGCCGCTTCGGCCTCGCCGCGCGGAACCGGATCCTGAGCATCCCGTTCTTCCTGAACCAGCTGCTCAAGATGGCGCAGACGATGAGCGAGCTGATCGAACTGCCGGAGTATCGGGCTGTTCGGGTCTGACTGATGTGTGGGTCGGGTCGCGCCGGAGGTGGCGCGCTCGGTGGCCGCCCGGTGAGGCATGGGGTGTAGTTGCCGGCGCGCCGCCACTGCACGCTCGCGCCACCCACACAGCAGTCGCAAGCGCCGAATCTCCGCTCGCGTCAGTTCAGCAGGGGTAGCTGGTAGAGGAAGGACTCCCACGAGTTCGGTAGCCAGCCCGGTACGCCGAGGACGGCCATGTAGAGCCAGATCGCGACGAGCACGCAGAGGAACAGCGCGACCGTGCCGAGTGCCTTCAACCAGGCCGGCTGTTTACCGGTCCAGGCGGTCAGTGTGGTGACCCAGTCCTTGACCCGGTACAGCAGCCGCTGCGCCCACTCGAACTCGCTCGACAGCACGGCCAGACCCGCGATGAACAACGGGATCCCACCCGGTCCCGGCAACCACCCCGTCAGCGGCGCGGCAATGATCAGGATGCCGCCGACCACCCCGACGCCGATCCGGTAGAACAGCAACTTGCGCGGATTCTGCCGAATCCTTCTCCGCCACTCCCACCGGTCGTCCGCAGCATCAAGCGTGATGTTGTCATCGGTGCGGTCGGGACTCTGCTTCTCGGCCACGAACCTCAGCCTACCTGCCGGTCAGGTGCTCTCCGGGTTGCCGAACTCCCAGTGCCAGGGTTCTTCTCGGTTGCCGCCCTGTTCGGCCCAGGCCGGGTGCAGCCAGCCGTACGCCGGCGCGTGCGCTTTCATCCACCGGTACTGGGCGGTGTTGTACCTGTCCACGCCGCCACACAGGTCGACCGCGACGCCCCAGCCGTGGTTGGACGTGCCGGGCAGGGCGGCCAGCGACGGCTTGCGTTGGTACAGGCTGACCTGGGACGTGTACGAGCGGTACGAGTCGGTGATGCACAGTGTCTTGCCGAACTCGGTGCGGTACGCGGCGGCCAGTCGCTGGTACGCCGCCGCGGCGTCGCAGCGGAGCAGATGGCCGTTCCCGAGGGCGCACAGCTTGCTCGTCGGGATCATGCCGTTGGTGTAGCCGCCCCAGCCGGTGCTCGCGGATCCCGTCGCCAGGAACGGCATCGGGTTCACCGGATCGCCGCCCAGCCGCACCTCGAAGTGCAGATGCGGTCCGGTCGAGTTGCCTTCGCTGCCCACGGCACCTATCTGCTGACCGGCGGTGACCTGCTGCCCGTCGCGCACGTCGACGCGGCTCAGGTGTCCGTAGAACGTTTCGAGCCCGTTCCCGTGGTCGATGCGCACCAGGTTGCCCGCCCAGGCCGGGTGCTCGACGCGGACGACACCCGACGTCACGGCGCGGACCGTCGTACCGATCGCGGCCGGGAAGTCCTGGCCGGTGTGCGTCCCGGTGACCCACATCGCGCCGGACTGGCCGTACGGCGTGCCGATCTCGTACGCACCGTCCGGCAGCGGCCACGTCCAGGCGCCGGTGCCGACGTCGTACGACGTGGTGGTGTTGCCGCACCGGAACGCGTACGCCTCGGAGGTCGCTTCCGGCGCGACCTGCGGCTTGTTCGGCGCACCGAGTGTCGGGCGCAGGGCGGCGTACAGGTTGTCCGGGACGCTGGTGACGACGACCGCACCCTTGGACTCGTCGGCGGCGATCATCTCGCCGTTGTCGAGCGCGACGCCGATGTGCACCAGGCCGAGCGACTTGCTGCCCATCACGAGCAGGTCGCCGGGCTGGATGTGTGCGGGCGGCACCGCTTGGTAGTTCGGGTAGACCTTGCCGACCAGGTTCGGCAGCGTCGTGTACGGCTCCCAGGCCGCGCGGGCCGCGCCGAGGCACCCGTACTTGTCGGGTCCGGTCGCGGCGACGCCGTACGGCTTGCCGAGCAGACTGAACGCCTGGTTGACCGCACGGATCGTCTCGGCGGACAGCACCCGGACACTTCGGGCGCCGACAACGGCCGAAGCGGCCCCGGGCACCGGCGCGCCGCGGCGGGTCAGCGGAGCCAGTCCGGCCGGCAGCTTGGCCGGGTCCTTGAGCAGTGCGGCCGCCGGGGGAGTGACCTTCGCCGCGGCGAGCTCGGCGAGGTACGTCTGCCAGCGGGTGAGTGCCTGTTTGTTGCGCGCCTGCTGGAACTGCTTCGACAGCGCGGATGCGACATCGAGGTTCGCCGCCTGGTCGGCCATCGCCGCGGTGGCGTCCGCGGCCTTCTGCTGAACCTGCTTGCTGAGCTCCTGGGCCTTGGCGGCGGCCTGATCCGCGGCGGCGCGCTTCGTGGTCGCCTCGGCCTTCAGCCGGTCGGACTCGGCCTCGGCCGCCCTGGCGCGTTGATACTGCGAGACCTGAGTGCTGCCCAGCTGCTTGATCGCGGTTTGCCGGTCGGCGATCTCCTGCAGGTTCTCCGCGATCGGGGCGAGCGACCAGAGCATCGACTCCGCGCCCATCACGGTCGGGACGCCGAGCTGGTACGCCTGGGCGGTGATCACGCCGAGCCGCCGGCGCTCCTCGTCCGAGCGGCCCTTCGACACGGTCGCGGTCGACTCGGCCTGCTTCGCGGCGGCCTCCGCGGCCTGGGCGTCCTTCAGGGCCTTCGTGTAGGCGATGGTCGCCTTGGCGAAGTCGGCCTGCAGGGCCGCGGCCTCGGCCTGCAGTTGCTCGAGCGTGCGGTTGACGTCGGTGACGGAGGCGGGCGGCGGCTCGGTCGTCGACGGTGACGGGTCCGCTTGCGCGGAGGCGGCGTACGTCGGCAGCGCAACCGCCGCGAGCAGTGCGCCCACGGCCGCGAGCCGCAGTCCCCGGCGTCCACCGAAATCCATTCGTCCCCCATGAAGTCGCCTCACGCGCGAGCCCAGCGTAAGCGCCGCACGGGCCGGACGGAACCCTGATGCACAGACGGTGACCGAAGGGGCAGGCATGAGCCTGGCCACACTTGGTGCCCAGGGGGCGACGTGGCGTCGGGTGCGCTGGTCGGACCTACTAAAGTTCACTGCATGGCCTCGCACTTTGACGTTGTAGTCCTCGGCGCCGGTCCCGGCGGGTACGTCGCGGCGATCCGCGCCGCCCAGCTCGGGCTGAAGACCGCCATCATCGAGAAGAAGTACTGGGGCGGTGTCTGCCTGAACGTGGGCTGTATCCCCTCCAAGGCACTGCTGCGGAACGCCGAGCTGGCGCACATCTTCCGCGCGGAGGCGAAGACCTTCGGCATCAGCGGCGAGGTGAGCTTCGACTTCCCGACCGCGCTGCAGCGCAGCCGGAAGGTCGCGGACGGCCGGGTCAAGGGCGTCCACTTCCTGATGAAGAAGAACAAGATCACCGAGTTCGACGGCTGGGGCTCGTTCACCGACGCCAACACCCTGGACGTCACGGTGAACGACGGCTCCTCCGAGACCGTCACGTTCGGCTCCTGCATCGTTGCTACCGGTGCGACCACCAAGCTGCTGCCGGGCACCCAGCTGAGCGAGCGCGTGGTGACCTACGAGGAGCAGATCCTCACCGAGGAGCTGCCGGGCTCGATCGTGATCGCCGGCGCCGGAGCGATCGGCGTCGAGTTCGCATACGTGCTGGCCAACTACGGCGTCAAGGTGACGATCGTCGAGTTCCTGGACCGGATGGTGCCGCTGGAGGACCCGGAGGTCTCCAAGGAGCTGGCCCGGGCCTACAAGAAGCTCGGTGTCGACGTGCTCACCTCGACCCGGGTGGACTCGATCGACGACTCCGGCGACAAGGTCAAGGTCACGGTCACCGGCAAGGACGGCAACCAGCAGACCCTCGAGGCCGACAAGGTCATGCAGGCGATCGGCTTCCAGCCGCGCGTCGACGGCTACGGCCTGGACAAGATCGGCGTCAAGCTGACCGAGCGCGGCGCGATCGACATCGACGGCTTCTGCCGGACGAACGTGCCGAACATCTTCGCGATCGGCGACGTGACCGCGAAGCTGATGCTCGCGCACGCGGCCGAGGCGATGGGCGTCATCGCCGCCGAGACGATCGCGGGCCACGAGACCATGGAGCTCGACTACGCGATGATCCCGCGGGCGACGTTCTGCCAGCCGCAGATCGCCAGCTTCGGGTACACCGAGGAGGAGGCGAAGAAGCTCGGCCACGACGTCAAGGTCGCCAAGTTCCCGTTCACCGCGAACGGCAAGGCGCACGGCCTCGGCGACGCGAGCGGCTTCGTGAAGGTGATCAGCGACAGCAAGTACGGCGAACTGCTCGGCGCGCACCTGATCGGCCCCGAGGTCACCGAGCTGTTGCCCGAGCTGACGCTGGCCCAGAAGTGGGACCTGACCACCAAGGAGCTGGCCCGTAACGTGCACGCGCACCCGACCCTGAGCGAGGCCCTGCAGGAGGCCTTCCACGGCCTCGAGGGCCACATGATCAACTTCTGACCCCTCGTAGCCACACCAGCCACAGCCCGCACGGACCGGCCATAGCCCGCAGAGAGCTTGCACGGTCCGCAGGGAGCTTGGACGGTCCGCAGGGAGCTCGGACGGTCCGCAGGGAGCTTGCACGGTCCGCAGGGAGCTTGGACGGTCCGCGGGGAGCTTGGACGGTCCGCGGGGAGCTTGGACGGTCCGCGGGGAGCTTGGACGGTCCGCGGGGAGCTTGGACGGTCCGCAGGGAGCTTGGACGGTCCGCAGGGAGCTTGCACGGTCCGCAGGGAGCTTGCACGGTCCGCAGGGACCTGGCACAAGGTATTGCCTGTGCCAGGTCCCTTTCCGTTGTGGAAGGTGCGGTTCTGTTGTGGAGGGTGTCGCGACGGACCGGCCACGATCCGCAGGGGCCAGCCACGATCCGCAGGGACCTTGCACAGCCCGCTGGGACCTGGCACAAGGTATTGCCTGTGCCAGGTCCCTTTCCGTTGTGGAGGGTGCCGTTCTGTTGTGGAAGGCCCGGCGGGTTGTGGAAGGTGCTGTTCTGTTGTGGCAGGTGCCGCGGGGGTGTGGGTGATCAGTCGACGGCGGTGGCTTCGAGTTCGACGAGTTGGCCGGGGATTGCGAGGCGGGTGACGCCGAGCATGGTGGTGGCGGGCGCGACCCCGGCCGCGGCGAGGCGGCCGGCGAGGACGCCGTACTCGCCGAACAGGCGGTCGACATCGGTGGTGTAGACGTTCAGCCGGACGACATCGGCAAGGGTCATGCCGGCTTCGGCGAGGACGGCCTCGAGGTTGTCGAGGCTCAGCGCGAGCTGTGCTGCGAGGTCGCCGTCGTGCTCGGGTTTGCCGTCGGCGTTCATCGCGGTCTGGCCCGAGCAGTAGAGGGTCCGGGTGTGGCCGGAGACCAGTTCGCCCTGGTTGAAGCCCAGTTCCACGGACCACGGGACCGGGTTGATGGCGGTGCGTTCGATCGTCATGCGCCGAGCTTTCACCGAAATCACGACATCCTTCGTCAGGTATTCTGAGGCGGGTGCGGGCCGATCGATTGGTGTCGCTGGTGTTGCTGCTGCGGCAGCGCGGCCGGCTGACCGCGGACGTACTCGCCCGTGAGCTGGAGGTGTCGACGCGCACCGTCCTGCGCGACATCGAGGCGTTGTCCTCGGCAGGTGTTCCGGTGTACGCCGAACGCGGCCGGCACGGTGGATTCGCGCTGCTGCCGGGGTTCCGCACTGAGCTGACCGGGCTGAATCACGACGAAGCGCTCGCCTTGCTGACGGCGGCCGGCTCGGGTCAGGCGTTCGGGCTGAGTGCGGCGCTGGCGTCCGCGACGCGCAAGGTGGTGGACGCGCTGCCCGAGAGCCATCGGACGACGGCGAGCGAAGCGGCACAACGCATCCTGGTCGACCCCGAGGCCGACCTGCTGTCGCGTCGGCTGATCGCCAAAGAGGTACCCGACGCGACGATGCTCGAGGTACGGCGGGCCGTGCTGGCCGGCCATCGGCTCCGCATCCACTACGCGGCGACCGGTCGCGAACCGGAATGGCGCACGGTCGACCCGATCGGCTTGGTGACAGTCCGGGACCGCGGCTATCTACTGGCGCGCCGAAATGGTGAAGACCGGACGTACCGGATGTCCCGGTTGCTTGCCGCCGAGGCGCTGCCGGAGCCGGCGGAGCGGCCGAGCGAGGTCGATCTCGACCGGATCTGGCGCGAGCGGCGTGCCCAGTTTCTCGCCGAGGGTCATCTCACGGTCGACGTCCGGGTGGCGCCGTCGCGCCGCGAGGACCTGTTGAACTCGGCAGTGGCCGTGCGGGCCGAGGCCCCGGACCGCGACGGATGGCTGCGGCTCGAGGTCACGTTCCAGGACGCGTGGCACGCCGAGTGGGCGCTGTGGCAGCTCGGGACCAGCGCCGAGGCGCTCGCTCCGGCCTCCGTCCGCGCCGCACTGCACCGCCGCGCCACCTCGATGACCGAGCTGTACGGCGGCTGAAGTGAGCCGAGCCGTACGGCGGCTGAGATCTGTTGTGGTGCGGGTCAGCGATCGTCGACGTCGCCGAGGACCGGTTTCACGTCGACCACCGGCGTACCGTCCAGCGCTTCGAGGTGACTGACTTGCACCCGCAGACCGTCGCGGGCGATGACCGAGACGCGGTGCAGACCGACCGGATTCGGCCGGTCGGGGGACCGGGTGCTGAAGACCCCGGTCGGCGGCCGGGTGAGGTCGTTGCGCGGATGCACGGTCTGGACGTCGCGATCGGCGCGATCGAACCACGTGATCAGGATGAGCTCGTCGCCGACCGCCACGTCGCCCAGCGCGTCGCGGACCGACTCGTCGAAGACGACCCACGCGGTGGGCGCCCCTTCGTCACCTTGTCGGGGCGCGTCATCGCGGTTGCGGAGTGGGGACTCGACCCGGCCCACCTGATGAAGCTGCATCATCGCGGATACCTGTAGACGGTCTGCAGGGCCTCGCCGGGAGTATGGATGTGGAACGCGAGTCCCGGATGCGCGGCCGGGTCGACCACCCCGCCGGTGCTCGGCTCGAACGCCAGCGGCACGGTCGAGCGGATGCCGGGTGCGCCCAGCACGGGATGTCCGGCGAACGTGGTCACGATCGCGTTGTGGACGTGGCCGGTGAGGATCGCGGTGACCGGCCGCCCGGTGAGCACCTCGGCGAACGCATCGCGGTCGTTGAGCATCCACTGGTCCATCACCGGGTGATGCAGTTCGAGCGGCGGATGGTGCATCGCGACGAAGAGCGGTCCGTCGTGCGCATCCCGCAGTACGCCGTCCAGCCACGTGAGCGAGTCCGCGGACAGCAGACCGTGGTCCGCCCCGGGGACGGTCGAGTCGACGAGGACCAAGCGCAGCGGCCCCACGTCGTGCACCTGGTGAACGGGATGGCCGGTGCCGGAAGACTTCACGAACGCGGCGAGGCCGGCCCGGAGCGGCTGGCTGACGTCGTGGTTGCCGGGAAGCACCAGCACCGGTACGTCGAGGTCCAGTTCACCGGCGAGCTCGTCGTACTCCGCGGGGAGTCCGTGGTCGGCCAGGTCACCGGTCACCAGGACGACGTCGACCGCGCACGACCGGACGTACGACGTCACGCGCCGCAGCCGCGATCGGGCCTCCTCGGAGCCGTCGAGATGCGGGTCACTCAGATGCGCGATCACAGCCATGGCGGCAGGGTAGCGCCGCTCCCGCGATCCGGTGCCGATTTTGTGCACAGCCGTTGCGGGCTGCTTACGCGCCGGTGACGCACGGTCCGGCGCCTTGGCGGGCCGCCGCCAGTCTGTCAGATTGGGCCGCATGGCTGAACAGGTGGATGTCGTGGTGGTCGGTCTCGGGGTCGGCGGCGAGGAGACGGCCGGGCGGCTGGCGCAGGCCGGCCTCCGGGTGGTGGGGATCGAGTCCCGGTTGGTCGGCGGTGAGTGCCCGTACTACGGGTGCATCCCGAGCAAGATGATGATCCGGGCCGCGAACTTGATCGCCGAGGCCCGGCGCGTCGACGGCATGGCCGGGTCCGCGACCGTGCAGCCGGACTGGTCGCCGGTGGCCAAGCGGATTCGCGAGGAAGCGACCGACACCTGGAACGATCAGGTCGCCGTCGACCGCCTGGTGAACAAGGGCGCCACGGTGATCAAGGACGTCGCGACGATCACCGGACCGCGCACGGTCAGCGCCGGCGGCACCGAGTACGAGGCCACGCGGGGGATCGTGATCGCGACCGGCACCGTGCCGTCCGCGCCGCCGATCGACGGTCTCGCGGGGACGCCGTACTGGACGAACCGTGAGGCAATCGAGGTCGAGACGCTGCCCACGTCGATGGTGATTCTGGGTGGTGGCGCGATCGGGATGGAACTCGCGCAGGTGTTCGCGCGCTTCGGTGTGCAGGTGACGGTCGTCGAAGGCGCGCCGGAGGTCCTGCCGATGGAGGAGCCCGAGTCGGGTGCACTGGCCCGCGAAGCGCTGGAGCGCGACGGTGTGACCTTTAGCCTCGGCGCGCACGCGCAGCAGGTCGGGTACGGCGACGGCGGGTTCACCGTGCGGCTCGCCGACGGGAAGTCCGTCACCGGGGAGAAGTTGCTGGTGGCAACGGGACGCCGGGTGGCGACCGCGGATCTCGGGCTGGACAAGCTCGGCCTGGACCCGTCGGCGCGGCGGATCGAGGTCGACGAGCACGTCCGGGCCGGTGACAAGGTGTGGGCGGTCGGTGACGTGACCGGGGTCGGGGCGTTCACCCACAACGCGATGTACCAGGCCGACATCGCGGTCCGCGACATTCTGCAGGAGCCGGACGCGCCGACCGCGAGTTACCACGCGATGCCCCGGGTGACCTTCACCGATCCCGAGATCGGCGCGGTCGGGATGACCGAGAAGCAGGCCCGCGATGCCGGGCTGACCGTGCAGACCGGTTCGTCGCCGATCCCGGCCTCGACCCGTGGCTGGATCCACAAGGCCGGCAACGACGGGTTCATCAAGCTCGTACTGGACGCCGACCGGGGGGTGCTGGTCGGTGCGACGAGCGCGGGCCCGACGGGTGGCGAGGTGCTCAGCGCGCTGGCGGTCGCGGTGCACGCCGCCGTACCGGTGCGGACGCTGCGGCAGATGATCTACGCGTACCCGACGTTCCACCGGGCGATCAGCGAGGCGCTGAAGACGGTGTAGACCTCGGGCGGTGAATTTCTGCCGTCCGGTGGGCGAAATCCGGCTGTCGCCGGTGAGACCCTTGTTGCGAATCGGTCGCAACAAGATCAAGAATGTGCGGGTGCATGTTCCAGACGGATTCTTCGACGCGCCCACCTCTGTCGCCACCGGTCTGATCGCGGCCGGTGCGGTCGGGTTCAGCCTGCAGCGCGCGAATCGCGAGCTGCGCGAGTCGGGCCCGGCGCTGGCCGGCCTGACCGCGGCCTTCGTGTTCGCGGTGCAGATGGTCAACTTCCCGGTCGGCGCGGGCACCAGCGGCCACCTGCTCGGCGGCGCGCTGGCGGCCGCGCTGGTCGGGCCGTGGTCCGCCGTACTGGTGATGTCGACGGTCCTCCTGGTGCAGGGACTGCTGTTCGCCGACGGTGGCCTGACCGCGCTCGGGACGAACATCACGCTGATGGGGCTGATCACGGTCCTGGTCGGATACGTCCTGACCCGGTCGCTGCTGAAGGTGCTGCCGCGCCGGACCGGCAGCGTCGTCCCGGCCGCGACCGTCGGCGCGCTGGTGTCGGTGCCGGTCGCGGCCCTGGCCTTCACCGGGCTGTACGCGATCGGCGGCGCGGTCGACATCCCGCTCGGCACGCTCGCGACCGCGATGGTCGGCTGGCACATCCTGGTCGGGATCGGTGAGGCCGTGATCACCGCGGCGGTGCTGAGCGCGGTCGTCGCGACCCGTCCGGATCTGGTGTACGCCGCCCGCCACCTGCAGCCCGACCTGGTGCTGGTCGATGCCGACGGCAACACTTCGATCGTGGCGCCGGACCGCCCGATCGAGGCGAAGCCGGGCGGACGTTCGCTCGGCGTCGGCATCGCCGTGACGTTGCTGGTCGCCGGTGGACTGAGCCTGTTCGCGAGCGCCCACCCGGACGGCTTGGAGTTCGTCGGCGCGAAGCTCGGGTTCGACGGCGCTGCGAAGGACTCGGCGGTCGCGGGCAGCCCGCTGGCCGACTACGGCGTACAGGGTGTCGGCAATGCACAGGTCTCCGGAGCGCTGGCCGGCATCATCGGCGTGCTGGTGACGATCGTCGTCGGCCTCGCCGTTGCCAAGCTCGCCTCTCTGCGAACGAACAAGGCCTCATGAGTGGGGACGGCCTGCTGGTAGCAGTCGGCAGTCCGGTGCATCGGCTGCCGGCTCAGGTGAAGCTGGTCGGGTTGTTCGTGTTCGTGCTGGCCGTCGTCGCCACGCCCGCGGCGGTCTTTTGGGCGTTCGGTCTGTACGCCGCGCTGCTCGTTGCGGCTGTCGCGGTTGCCAGAGTGCCGGCGTACGTCGTCCTGCGGCGGCTGGCTGTGGAGACGCCGTTCATCGTGTTCGCGTTGCTGCTGCCGTTCGTCGCCACCGGGCCACGGATGGAGATCTTCGCGCTGGAGCTGTCCCGCTCGGGCCTCCTCGGCGCCTGGAACGTGCTGGCGAAAGGGACGCTCGGAGTCGTCGCGGCGATCCTGCTCTCGGCGACGACCGCGCCGCGGGACCTGCTGGCCGGCCTCGAGCGGCTGCGGCTGCCGGCGACGCTGGTCGCGATCTTGTCGTTCATGGTTCGGTACCTGACGGTCGTGTCGGACGACCTGCACCGGATGCGCATCGCGCGCGAGTCGCGCGGCTACACGGGCGGCCGCGCCGGGCATCTGAAGGCGGTGGCCGGGGGAGTCGGCGCCCTGTTCGTCCGGAGCTTCGAGCGCGGCGAGCGGGTCCACCTGGCGATGCGGTCGCGCGGCTACACGGGACGGATGCCGCTGCTCAGCGCGCACGGTGCGACCAGCACCCAATGGCTCGAAGGGCTGGCGATCTCCCTCGCGGCGGTGGCGATCGCGGTCGCGGCTAGGGTGGTCTCCTTGTGAGCGGTCCCGCGATTCAGGTCGAGCGTCTGGTGTTCGCCTACCCGGACGGTCGGCAGGCGCTGTTCGGGGTCGACTTCACCGTCGAGCGCGGCGAACGGGTCGCCTTGCTCGGGCCGAACGGCGCCGGCAAGACCACGCTCGTTCTGCACCTGAACGGCATCCTCGGGGCTGTCGCCGGCGGCACCGGCAGCGGCCGGATCTCGATCGGCGGCACCGGCGTCCATCGCGAGCACCTCGCGGCGATCCGGCGCAAGGTCGGCCTGGTGTTCCAGGATCCCGACGACCAGCTGTTCATGCCGACCGTCCGCGACGACGTCGCGTTCGGTCCCGCCAACCTCGGCCTGCGCGGCGCCGAACTCGACGAGCGTGTGCACGAGGCCCTGGTCCAGGTCGGCATGCAGGACTTTGCCGACCTCGCCCCACATCACCTGTCGTTCGGCCAGCGCCGCCGTGTCGCCGTCGCGACGGTGCTGGCGATGCGCCCCGAAGTACTGGTCCTGGACGAGCCGTCGAGCAACCTCGATCCGGCCGCCCGTCGCGAGCTGGCCGACATCCTCGCCGGGCTCGACGTCACGTTGCTGATGATCACGCACGACCTCCCGTACGCGCTGCAGCTGTGCGAGCGAAGCCTGCTGATGGACGGCGGCCGGATCGTCGCGGACGGCCCGACCCGGGACCTGCTCGGGGACGCCGAGCTGATGGCGGCACACCGCCTCGAGCTGCCGTACGGTTTCGACCCCCTGTCCGTCCCTGGTCCGGAGCGCCCGTGAAGATCACCGCGGTCACTGTCGAGTTCACGTCCGAGGCGAAGGCCCATCCGGTCCGCGACGCGATCCAGTTGCTCGACCGCGACGGCGTCACGCACGTCCGGATCGACACCGACGAGGGCGTCAGCGGTGCGAGTACGACGTACTTCGGGCGGGTCGAGAGCTCGCCGGCGGTGCTCGCGAAGATCGTCGAGGAGCAGCTGGCGCCGGCGATCATCGGCGCGGACCCGACCGTCATCCGGGGCATCCGCCGGAGGCTGCAGACGCTGACCGATTACCAGGGGACGGCGGGACTGTCGTCGTACGGGATCTCGGCGATCGACCAGGCCTTGTGGGACCTGCTCGGCAAGTCGCTCGGCGTCCCGGTGTGGAAGCTGCTCGGTGCCCAGCAGACCGCGATCCCGGCGTACGCGATGGTGGGCTGGCTCGAACTCGACGTGGCCGGCCTGGAACGGGTCTGCGCGAACGCGATGGAGCAGGGCTTCCACGGCGTGAAGATGAAGGTCGGCGGCGGTCCGCTGACCGAGGACGTCCAGCGGATCAAGGCGGTCCGTGCGGTGATCGGTCCGGACGCGCCGCTGATGGTCGACGCGAACCAGGCCTTCGGGTACGCCGAGGCGCTGCGGCGTGGCCGTGTCTACGAGGAACTGGACTGCCGCTGGTTCGAGGAGCCGCTGCCGGCCGGGGACACCGACGGTCATGTCCGGCTGGCCGAGAAGCTCGACATCCCGATCGCGACGGGCGAGAACCGCTACGGGCAGGCCGCGTTCCGGGAGCTGATCGCGCGCGGCGGCGTGGGCGTCGTGCAGCCGGATCTGCGCCGGGCGGGCGGCTTGACGGACTGCCTGGAGATCGGGCTGATGGCGGCCGGCTTCGGCGTACCGTACGCGTCGCACGGAGGCGGCGCGCACATCCACGTGCTGGCGGCGCTGCCGAACACGATCTACCTGGAAAGCGGGCTGCTGCCGGACGGCGTCGAGCTCGTCGACGGCTGTTACCCGCTGCCGACCGAGCCGGGGTTGTCCAGTCGGTGACGGATAACCCGCATCTTCGGTGAATTTGTTACCAGCCTCTTGTGTGTTACTCGCGGGTCAGCGATCGTGACGTTGAGTGCTCGGGGGAGTACTCGCCGAGAAGTACTGTCGCCACTTCCCGCTCACGCAAAGGCGGTCCGCCCCATGAAGTCAGTCGTCAGTCTCCTGTCCGGTGCGGCGCTCGGCGCCGCGATGCTGCTCAGCCCGGGCGTCGCGCACGCCGCCGCACCGAAGTACGTCGCCCTCGGTGACTCGTACGCCTCCGGTGTCGGCACCCGCTCGTACATCGACGGCAGCGGGTCCTGTCAGCGCTCCACCAAGGCCTACCCGTACATCGACGCCGGCCGGATCGGCGCGAGCCTCACGTTCGTGGCCTGCTCCGGCGCCCGGGTCGCCGACGTCACGGCGAACCAGCTCCCGTCGGTGACGAGCACGACCAACCTCGTCTCGGTCCAGGTCGGCGGGAACGACGCCGGCTTCTCGTCGGTGATCACCGAGTGCGCCAAGCCGTCCTGGCTCGGCAACTGCACCGGCGCCGTCAACAATGCGCAGTCGATCATCAACAACACCCTGCCCGGCCGGCTGAACACGCTGTACTCCTCGATCAGGAGCCGGGCGTCGTCGGCGAAGGTCGTGGTGGTCGGCTACCCGCGGCTGTTCAACGGCACCGACTGCAACGCGGGCACCTGGTTCAGCCCGGACGAGATGACCAAGCTGAACGCGACCGCGGACCTGCTGAACTCGCGGATCGCGTCCGCCGCGAGCGCGGCCGGCTTCACGTTCGTGAACCCGACCTCGGCGTTCATCGGGCACTCGGTGTGCGGCAGCCCGGAATGGATCAACGGCCTGTCGAACCCGGTCACCGAGTCCTACCACCCGAACGTGACCGGCCAGGCGGCGTACGCGAACCTGGTCCAGCCGGCGCTCTCGTCCGCCCTCCGAGCCGCGCTTCGATCCGCGGCCTGATCACTTTCTGTGCGGTGCCGCCCCGGGCCTTCGGGGCGGCACTGTCGAATTTCCGGGTGCGGACACGGCGAGTTCGTGGTGTCATGCTGGGGTGACGCAGCGGTCTGTCGACTGGCTACTGGCGGCCAGGATGCAGGCCAACTGCCTGGCGCGTCCGGTGGACGAGGCCGGCCCCGGAGGGGTGGCCGACGTCGTGCGCCGGACGGGGGGACTCCAGGCGCAGACCTGGCGTGGAGCCGCGTACGCCGTACGCGCCCGGTCGACGGCGACCACCTTCGCCGACGTGAACCGTGTCCTCGAGAGCGAGCGGTCCGTGATCCGCGGCTGGTTCATGCGCGGCACGCTGCAGCTCGTCGCAACAGAGGACGCGGGGCCGCTGCTCGGGCTGCTCGGCCCCAAGCTCATCAAGGACACCGAGCGCCGGTACGCCGAACTCGGCCTGCCGGAGCGTGTCCGCGCGGAGGCCGCCGATGTCCTCGAGGAATGGTTGCTGGCACACGGCCCGAGTCCGCGCGCCGAGCTGGCCGAGGTGCTGGTGCGTGCCGGGCTGATCAGGGAGCCGAAAGGGCAGGCGGTGTACGCGCTCATCCGCCATACCGGCCTGCTCGGGCGTCTGTGCTACGGACCCGGTGACACGTGGGTTGCAGTCCGGGACTGGCTCGGCCGGCCGCTGGCGCTGGAAGGCGATGCCGCGACCCTTGCCCGCCGCTACCTGACCGCTTACGGACCCGCCTCGGCGCGTGACTTCGCCACATGGTCGGGGCTGCCGGTACCGGTCGCGCGCCGTGCGATCGACGTGGTCGCGACCGTGTCGTTCGACGTCGAATCCACCGAACTCCACGCGGTCGAGGACCTTCCGGGGTGCCACGACGTACGGATGCTCGGCGAGTTCGACGCATACCTGCTCGGGTATCAGAACCGCCACGCCGAACTGCCGAAATCCATCTTCCCCGGCGGCGGGATGCTCCGGCCGGCGATCGTCCGGGCGGGCCGGCCGATCGGTTCGTGGGAGCACGCCACGCTCCGGACCGAACTCTTCGCACCCGCCGACCTCGCCGCCGAGTTGGCCGACATCCAACGATTCTCCTGAGCGACGACGACCACGCGAGCGCCGTCCTCGGCCGGTGCTCCCGAAAACTCTCCTAGATGATTGATGCACGGCCCGAAGGTGTGCACGCTCGACAGTTCGTGTGGTGTGGGGCGGGTGTGTTCGGTGGCTCATTCACGCTCAGCTGTGGCACCTGGCACGGGAGACGTCCTGTCCACCTGACACGCGCCGCGCGCCCGAGCGTCCTCGGTTCCATCACTACGACCACCGAATCCAGACCAGGCCGTGTCAATCAGCTAGGAGAGTTTCTCGGACGACGATGGAGGATTTGCCCCGCCAGACGGCAGAAAACCCTCCTAAGATCGACGGCTGCAAGAGCAGGGGCCACACGGTCCTGGCGATGCTCGCTCTCGGCGGCTACCGCGCACCGTTCCCGGGCACAACCTCGCCCGCATCGGTCGGCAGACCTCGTTGAACGGGTGCCCTGCGTCACGCTCCGCTGCATGACAACGTGGGTCAAATGTGAGAATGGGCACCATGCGTCCCACCGTCAAAGATGTCGCCAAGCTCGCCGGGGTGTCGCCGAAGACGGTGTCGAACGTGATCAACGGCGTCGTCTTCGTGCGCCCCGAGACCCGCGCCCGGGTGGAGAGTGCGCTCGCCGAGCTCGACTACGTGCCGAACATGAGCGCCCGCGGTCTGCGCAACGGCCGGTCCGGGATGATCGCGCTCGCGCTGCCGGACCTGCTCCGGCCGTACTCGGCGGAGATCGTCCACCTGGTCGTTGAGCTCGCGCACGAGCGCGGCTGGGGTGTGCAGATCGAGCAGACCGCTGCCGAGCCGAAGCGTGAGTTCGAGCTGTTGTCGAAGGCCCGCGCGTACCTGGTGGACGGCCTGATCCTGAACCCGGTCAACCTCGACGACAGCGCGGTCATGTCGGCCGGTCCGCTGCCCCCGGTGGTGCTGATCGGTGACGTCGATCAGGACGTGGTCAGCCAGGTCGCGATCGACAACGTCGCGGCCGCCCGGGACATGACGAAGTACTTGCTGGGCAAGGGCTGCCGGCGGATCGCGGCCGTCGGTACGCCGGAGATCCCGCGCGGATCGAGCGGCGCGGGCGTCCTCGCGGGATCGGCCGACGCTCCCGGTACGGCGGCGTCGCGGCTGCGGACCGTCGGGTACCGCGAGGCGCTTGAGGAGGCCGGCGTACCGGTCGAACCGTCGCTCCAGATAAGTCTGGATCGCTGGCGTCCCGAGGGCGCCGCGACGGTGGTGGGGAAGTACCTGGCCGAGCACGAGTTGCCGGACGCGTTCTTCTGCTTCACCGACACGATCGCATCCGGCACGTTGTCGGCGCTGTGGAGTGCTGGTGTCGACGTTCCCGGGCAGACGCTGGTCGCCGGGTTCGACAACATCCTCGAGAGCCAGTTCATGATCCCGCCGCTGACGACCGTGGACTTCGACCGGCGGCAGTTCGTCGCCTCGGCTCTCGATCTGCTGGCCGAGCGGATGGCCGACAAGGCGGCTCCGGCGCGCAGAGTGATGATTCCGCACCGGATCGTCCAGCGCGCCAGCACCGAACGCTAACGGAAACAATTCCACAAAATCACACATCTGAACCTTGTGCCGGCCATTCTAACGATGTAATCATCGGTCCCGCCCCCGAAGGAGACCGAATGAGTGAAGATTTCTCCCGGCGCAGCCTGCTGAAGGCGATGACCTCGATGGCGGCGCTGGCCGGTGGCGGGTTACTCGCCGGCTGTGCGCCCGGCGCCTCCCGCTCGACGAGCGAGCTGGACTACTGGCACCTCTTGACCGGTGGTGACGGGACGGTGATGGCGAACCTGGTGGACGCCGTCAACGCCGCGAACCTCGGATTCCGCACCACCCAGACGGTGCTCGCCTGGGGACCGCCGTACTACACGAAACTCGCGATGGCCTCGGCCGGCGGCCGCGCCCCGGACGTGGCGATCATGCACGCGTCCCGGATCGCGGGCTACGCGCCCGGCGGCCTGCTCGAGCCGTGGGACCTCGACCTGCTCGCCGAGGCCGGACTGCACGAGAAGGACTTCCCGGCGCGCGTCTGGGAGAAGTGTCAGTACGACGGGAAGCTGTACGCGATCGCGCTGGACACCCACCCGTTCGTGCTCTACTACAACACCGAGCACGCCGAGAAGGCCGGCGTCACCGAGGCGCTGCACACGCTGAAGAGCCCGGAGGAGTTCACCGAGGTCGCGACCAGGCTGCAGAAGGTCACCGGCAAGCACGGCCTGTCCTACGGCTATCTCGGCGACGGCGCACAGATGTGGCGCCTGTGGTACACGCTCTACAAGCAGACCGGCGCCGAGATGACACTCGAGCCGGGCCGGCCCGCGCAGGTCGACAAGGACGCCGCGGTCAAGACGCTGACCTTCGTCCAGTCCTTGCTCAACGACACGATCGCGTCCCGCAGCGGTGACGGCGGTACGGCGACCAGCGAGTTCCTGCACGGCGACAGCGGCATGTTCCTCGGCGGTGTCTGGGAGCTCCCGGTGCTGAAGGACGCGAAGCTACCGGTCGACGCGGTGCCGATCCCGACCATGTTCGGGACGCCGGCGGCCTACGCCGACTCGCACACGTTCGTGCTGCCGCGGCAGTCCAAGGAGTCGCCGGAGCGCCGCAAGCACGTCTACACGATGGTGGCCGAGCTGCTGAAGCGGTCGGTGAAGTGGGCCGACGGCGGTCACATCCCGGCGTACCAACCGGTCGCGGCGAGCCCTGAGTACCAGGCATTGAAGCCACAGTCGAACTACGCGGGCATCCCGGAGTACGTGAACTACGACCCGGACGTGTGGTTCAGCGGCGCGGGCAGCGACTTCCAGAACTACTTCGCCGAGAACGTGCAGAACGTGTACCTCGGCAGTGGCGACCCGGCGGCCGGGTTCGACGGTTTCGTGGCGCGGCTGAACAAGCTGCTCGACCGGCCGCAGCCGGTGTGAGAGGAGAGATCGAGATGTCGTCAGACCTGTCGACGGCCGTCGACACACCGGCCGCGCCCGCGCAGCAGACCGACTCCCAAGGCGCTCAGGGCAAGGCCCGGGCCAGACGTGGTGAGACGCTCACCGGATGGGCGTTCGCGGCGCCGTTCGCGCTGTTGTTCGGGCTCTTCCTCGTGGTGCCGGCGCTGTACGGCCTGTACCTGAGTTTCACCGGCGAGACGCTGACCGGTGCGGGCAGCGAGCTCATCGGCTTGACGAACTACGCCGAGGCGCTGCGCGACCCGGACATGTGGCGCTCGCTCGGGAACACGTTGTGGTTCACGGTGCTGAGCACGGTTCCGCTGGTGGTCTTGTCGCTGGCGTTCGCGTTGTTGGTGAACCTCGGCCTCCCCGGGCGCTGGCTGTGGCGGTTGTCGTTCTTCCTGCCGTATCTGCTCGCGTCGACCGTCGTGGTGATGTTCTGGAGCTGGATGTACAACCCGACGCTCGGATTGATCAACGGCGTCCTCGAGACGTTCGGCGCCGGTCCGGTGGCGTGGCTGCAGGATCCGAAGGTGGCGATGATCTCGGTCGTGGTCACCACGCTGTGGTGGACGATCGGGTTCAACTTCCTGCTCTACCTGGCCGCGCTGCAGAACATCCCCGAGCAGCAGTTCGAGGCCGCCGCGATCGACGGTGCCGGCAAGTGGCGGCAGCTGTTCTCGATCGTGATCCCGCAGCTACACCCGACCACCGCGCTGATCCTGGTGCTCCAGATCCTCGCGTCGCTGAAGGTGTTCGACCAGATCTATATGCTCACCAACGGCGGTCCGGCCGGGACGACACGGTCGATCGTGCAGTACATCTACGAGTCCGGCTTCACCGGCTACCGGTTCGGCTACTCGTCGGCCATCTCGTACCTGTTCTTCGCGCTGATCGTCCTGGTGTCGCTGGCGCAGTACAAGCTGATCAACCGCAGGAGCGCCGCATGAGCACGTATTCGCTGGCCCGCAACGTCCGTCCGGGCCGGAAGCAGACGCACAAGCCCGGTGAGAACCCGTGGAGCGTGTCCAGGATGGCGGCGTTGCTGGTGCTGGCGGTGCTGGCCGCCACCTGGCTGGTGCCGTTCGCCTGGGCGGTGATCACGTCGATGAAGAGCGAGGCCGACGCCGGCGCGCCAGGCATCACGCTGAGCCCGCCGGACGGGTTCAGCTTCGAGGCGTACCGCAAGGTGCTGTCGGCGGGCGACATCCCGATGTGGGCGTGGAACAGCCTGTTCACGTCGGTGGCGATCACGCTGATCACGGTCGCGACGTCGGCGCTGGCCGGGTACGCGTTCTCGCGGGTGAACTTCCAGGGCAAGCGCTGGCTGTACGCCGCGATCATCGCCGCAATCATCATCCCGCCGCAGCTGCTGATCGTGCCGCTGTTCCGGCAGATGCTGGCGTTCAATCTGGTCGACACCTACTGGGGCATCATCCTGCCGCAGGCGTTCGCGCCGGCGATGGTGCTGATCCTCAAGCGGTTCTTCGACCAGATCCCGGTCGAACTGGAGGACGCCGCGCGCGTCGACGGCGCCGGGCGGCTGCGGGTGTTCTGGTCCGTCGTACTGCCGTTGTCGCGGCCGATCCTGGCGGCGGTGGCGATCTTCGTGTTCATCGGTGCGTGGAACAACTTCCTGTGGCCGTTCATCGTGACCACGGACGCGGACCTGATGACGCTGCCGGTCGGCCTGCAGACGGTGAAGAGCGCCTACGGGCTGCAGTACGCCCAGAACATGGCCTCCGCCATCCTCGCCGCGCTGCCGCTGGTCGTCGTCTTCCTCTTCTTCCAGCGCCAAATCATCAAGGGCATCGCCACCACCGGCTTCGGCGGGCAGTAGTCCGGTAAGGAAGTTGATGAGGCCGCAGGACCACGCCGGGAGGAGTCGCGGCCATCGAACAAGTCACGATCCCTTGAAAACGTCGTCACTCTCAGCGAGGGTTGCCTGGTCGAACCGCCATCACTCGGGGGCAGTTACCGATGAGAGAAGGGGGAAGTGTGTCAGCGATGAGTAGGCTCGCCGAGCAGTGCCGTGGTGTGAGGAGTCACGGCAACGAGGGGCTCGGACGGGCTTCGGTCCAGACCGCGGTGTGCACCGGCATCCACGAGGTGAACTCGTCGATCCCGTCGGGGCAGCCGCGACGCGTGGCGTTGCTGCGGTTGAGCAACGGAATGACGACCACGCTCCGACTCAGGCCCGGTGTCCCGGCACCGGCGCCCGGCACGACCGTTCAGGTCCGAGGTGGCCGGGGCCTGGGTGACCAGCCCGCGTCAGGTGGGGTCATCCTCGCGTCGGCCTGACAACCACAACGATCAGTGACTCGCCGGTCTCAGGTGTCCAACGCCCAGCTGAGCCCGGCAAGTCCCTGGACGCCCGTCGGAGGGGCTGGACCAACTGTTCAGCGCTGTCATCAGCCCGAGATCAGCTCAGGTATCAGCTCAGGCATCAGCCCGGCGGTCAGGGCTGCATCGGATCGGTGAACTCGCGGATCTCGATCGGCGAGTACCGCGCCTCGGGCAGCCGCGCCGCGATCTCGGCGGCGCGTTCGGCAGTGCAGTCGACGACGTAGTACCCGGCCAGAACCTCTTTCGCCTCGGTGAACGGCCCGTCGGTCACGGCCGGCACCCCGTCCACGACCCGCACCACGCGGGCGTTCGCGGTGGTCAGCCCGATCCCGTCGACCAGTTCACCCTTCGCCGTCAGCTCGTCGGCGAGTGCCCGGTGCTGGTCCATCACGTGCTCGATCCCTTCGCCGTGCAGGGTGTTCCAGGTGTCGTCGTTCCCGTAGATCAGCAACATGTACTTCATGTGCATACCTCCCGTCACGGGGTACGTCGGAACACCGACGGTCCCCTCGACATCCACGCCGAGGGGCCCACGGTAGCGCCTACCAGGCGGCCCCGGCGGGCGCCCGCCGCTCGACGCGGCATGGGTTCACCCATGGTGTTGTGGGTTCCCAACCCCTGTGAACGGTCAGGAACCCACAACACGGTGGGTAAACCCACCGTGCGGCGAGAGTGCGGGTTGCTTCAGCGGTTCGGGTACTGGGCGGCGGACGTGACGGCGAAGTGGAGATCCCGCCGGAGGCGGTCCTCGACCGGTACGGCGGGGTCGGAGTACTGGCCGGTGAGGCAGATCGGGCCGGTGTAGCCGAGGGTGTGAAGGGTCGCGAAGACGGCCGGCCAGTCGGACAGGCCGTCGTCGGCTTCGACGAAGTTCGTCCTCCAGCCGGTGTCGCTGCGGACATAGTGCACGTTCTTCAGGTTGACGATGCCGAGGCGGCCGGCGCCGAGTTCGAGGGTGATCGCGGGATGGTCGCCGGCGAGGGCGTCGTGCGCGGCGTCCCAGACGAGCTTGAACCGATCGGGGAGACCGTCGAGCAACTGCAGTACGCCGAGCGTCGACGACACGTAGCGCCCGTGATGTGGCTGGACGCCGACCTGGACGTCGTACCGTTCCGTCAGGGCGACCGCGTTCTCCAGCAGTTCCCGGTTGCGCCGGACGGACGCGGCGTACCCGTCGGTGCCGAGTTCGGCCATGATCCGGATCATCGGTACGCCGGCGTCGGCACACGCGGCGAACACCGGCTCGGACAGGTCGCTCGCCACGCTGATGGGTTCGACGCCCGAGGCTCGGAGCTGCGCGGCGAACTTCGGCAATTCGGCCTCGGCGGACGCCGGTGTGACATAGGCGGTGTCGCGGACCGGGACCTCGGTGCCGCCGAACCCGAGCCCTGCGACCAGCTGCCCGAGCTCGTCACCGGGCAGACCGATCCACGGCTTGGTGAAGACGGACCACAGATAGGACATGTTCAGCGGCCTCCCAGCCCACTCATGGTGATACCTCGGACGAACCAGCGTTGGGTGAGGAAGAACAGCACGATCAACGGGATCGTGGTGACGGTCGCGGCCATCAGCAGCAGGTTCCACTGCGTGCCGTTGGTGTCCTGGAACACCTGCAGCCCGACCGCGGCGGTGCGGGTGGCGTCACTGTTGGAGATCACCAGCGGCCAGAGCAGGTTGTTCCACTGGCCGATGAACTTGAAGACCGCGAGGGTCGCGATCGCCGGCACCGCGAGCGGCACGATGATCCGCAGGAACGCCTGCCACCGGTTCGCGCCGTCCAGCCGGGCGGCTTCCTCGTAGTCGCGCGGGATGCCGAGGAAGAACTGCCGCAGCAGGAACACGCCGATCGCGGTGAACGCGTGCGGCAGAATCATGCCCGGCCAGGTGTCGATGCCGTGCAGCTTCGCCACCAGGACGAACTGCGGGATCAGCGTCACCTGCGACGGGATCATCAGCGTCGCGAGGTAGATCCCGAACAGCCAGCTGCGGCCGGGGAAGTTCAGCCGGGCGAAGGCGTACGCCGCGAGCGCCGCGGTCACCGTTTCCAGGATCGTGGTCCCGGCGGCGAAGTAGATCGTGTTCAGCAGGTACTTGCCGAGCGGAACGAGCTCGAACGCCCGGGTGAGGTTCTCGGGATGCCAGCTGCTCGGCCAGAACGACGGTTTGGCGGCCATCGACTCGCTGTCGGACTGGAAGGCGACCAGCACCATCATGACGACCGGGATCAGCGTGACCGCGGTGACCAGGAAGCAGGTGAAGACGATCAGCTTCCGTCGAAGGTCCCCGGCCGGTGAGCGCGTGGACAGGGGAGCGGACAAGGTCTCAGTTGTCATAGTGCACCAGCCTCCGCTGGAACAGGAACTGCATCGCGGTGATCACCACGATGAACGCGAACAGGACCAGCGACTGCGCAGCGGCGTACCCCTGGTCGTAGTTCTCGAAGCCGGTCCGGTAGATGTACATGACCAGCGTCGTGGTGCGGGTGCCGGGACCACCGTTGGTCATGATCAGCGCCTGGTCGAAGACCTGGAACGACCCGATCACCGACGTCACCACGACGAAGAACAGGGCCGGGGAGAGCATCGGCAAGGTGATGTGCCGGAAGCTCGTCCATGGCGTCGTACCGTCGACGCGACCGGCCTCGTACAGCTGCTGCGGGATCGCCTGGAGCCCGGCGAGGAACACGACCATGCCGAAGCCGAAGCTCTTCCACACGCTCATCAGGATCAGCGCCGGCATCGCCCAGGTGTCGGAGATCAGCCAGGCGGGGCCGTTGATCCCGAACCATCCGAGCACGGCGTTCACCAGGCCGTCGTGCGGAATGTACAGCCAGATCCAGACGAACGCGACCGCCACCGTGATCGTGGCGTAGGGCAACAACAGCAGCGACCGGAAAACCGCGATCCGCCGGACGGCTTGATTGAGCAGCACGGCGAGCGCCAGGCTGACAAGGATCGTGAGCGGGACGCTGACCAGGGTGAAGTACGCCGTGTTGCCGAGCGCGGACCAGAACGTCGGATCAGGACCGAGCCGGGCGAAGTTGCGAAGTCCGGCCCAGGTGGGTGCGCTGAACAGGTTCCAGTCCAGCAGCGAGATCACACCGGCCGCGACGACAGGTCCGGCGGTGAAGATGAGGAAGCCGATCAGGCTGGGCAGCAGGAACAGCCAGGCGGTCAGTGCCTCGCGGCTGCGCCAGCGCGGGGTTCGGTGCCTGGCGGGCACCCGGTCTGCAGCCGTGGTGGGAACCGGCGCGGTGTCGAGGGCGGTCACGAGGTTCACCCCTTCCTGGCGGTAGCTTGGCGGGTGGTGTCGAGGTGCTGCCGCATCAGGACGTCGAGCCGCGGTGTGAGGTCGGCGACGGCGCCGGCGACCGGCACCTGGCCGAGGAACGTGCGGGGCAGATCCTGACCGAGCAGTTGCTTGACCTGGTTCCAGTTCGTGGTGACGTCAAAGGCGTGACCGCCGGCGACCTTGCCGGCCAGGATGTCCTGGACGATTCCGAGGTTGTCGGGCGGCGGCCGGAACGCGCTGCCCGCGCTGAGCCGCGCGGGGTTGTTGCGGCCGGCCTTGGCGTAGATGTCCAGCGCGCCGGTGCTGGTGAGTGTCTTCAGCAGTTTCCAGGCCAGGTCGAGCTCGGCGCCCTCGCGCACCCCGGACGGGATTGCGAAGCTGGAGCCGGAGACGCGTGGCGTGCTCCCGTTGGCGCCCGCCGGGAACGGGATGATGTCCCAGTCGAACTTCGCCTTCCGGACGTTCACCACCTGCCACGGACCGTTCTGCATGAACGCGACGTTGCCCTGCAGGAAATTCGACAACGAGGACTCGGTGACCAGGTTCTTGATCGGTGGTGTCACCTTGTCCTTGGTGAACAGGTCGATGACGAACTGCAGGGCCGCCATCGCCTCGGGCTCGCCGAGGATGCTGCGGCTGCCGTCGTCGCTCATCACATTGCCGCCGGCGCAGTAGATCCACGACACCAGGTCGTCGATCGACGGCGAGCAGGTGAACCCGTACTGCTCGCCTGGCCGGGTGAGCTGTTTCGCCAGGTCGCGGAACGTCGCCCACGACATCGGCTCGGTCCGCGACGGCAGCGCGATGCCCTGCTTGGTCAGCAGGTCCTTGTTATAGTACATGACCGTCGGCGCGACGTCGAAGCCGATCGCGTACGTCTTGCCGTTGAAGCTCGAGATCTGCCGGCTGGTGCGGTAGAAGTCGTCGGCGTCGAAGTCCGGGTCGTCGGCGATCAGGTCGTCGAGCGGCCGGTGCGCGCCGCGGGCGGCGTACGTCGGGATCAGCGTGCCGTTGAGCGCGGTGACGAGGCTCGCCGTACCGCTGACGAGTTGCAGGTCGAGCTTGGTCGGGTAACCGCCCGACGGGGTCAGGGTGGCGACCGACCGTACGCCGAGCTGCTGCTCGACATAGGTTCCGAAGTCTTCCCACACCTTCTTCTCGGCGGCGCTGCTGGACCACATGGACCAGGTCGCGGTGCCGGACGGCGGGCCGGACGAGCAGCCGGCCGCCAGTCCGAGACCCGCGGCACCGCTCAGTTGCAGGAAGCTGCGGCGGGACAGCGTGTTCATGGTTCTCCTCACCGGTAGAGCAGGTCGATCGACTCGGCGCGGATCCGCTCCTCGTCGACCTCGACGCCCAGTCCAGGGGCGGTGGGGACCGTCGCGACGGCCTTGGTGATGCGCAGCCCGTCCACGTACAGATTCGTCAGCAGCTCCGGCCCGTTGAGCTCGGCGGGCAGGGCGAGCTCGAGCTGGCTGAACACGTGCAGTGCGGCGGCGAACGCGATGCCGCAGTCGGTCAGGCCGCTGGCCAGCAGCTCGACGCCACCGGCGAGCGCGGTCTGCGCGGTCTTGAGTGCGTTGCGCAGACCGCCGGACTTGCAGACCTTGACCACGACCAGGTCGGCGGCGTCGAGCCGGATCGCGCGGGCGAGATCCTGGGCGGAGAAGCTGCCTTCGTCGATCGCGACCGGAAGGCCGATCAGCTCGCGGACGCGCTGCATGGCGAGCGTGTCGGTGCTGGGGACCGGCTGCTCCACGCAGTGGATCGTGCGTACGTGCGCGGTCCGGTCGAGCAGTTGCCGTAGCGCGGCCGGCCGATACGACTGGTTGGCGTCCAGCCACAGCGGTTTGCCGTCGGCAACGTCCGCGACCGTCTCGATCGCGGCGCTGTCGGCGTCCAGGTCGCCGCCGATCTTGATCTTGTACGCCGCATAATCCGACGACTCGAGCGCGTGCTCGCGGACCGCGTCCTGGTCGCCGACCCCGATCGCCGAGCAGAGCGGGATCTCGTCGTGCACCTTGCCACCGAGCAGCGCGTGCACGGGGACACCGGCGAGCTTCCCGGCCGCGTCGTGCATCGCCACGTCCACGGCCGCGCGGGCGAACGGGAAGCCGTTCGAGACGGCGGGGCTGAGCCGTTTGGCGGCGGTCTGGTGGAACAGCTCGACGTCGAACGGCGTGAGCTCGAGCAGGATCGGTGCGAGGTGCCGGCGGATGACGACCGCCATCGTCTCGGCGGTCTCGTAGCTCCAGGACGGGAGCGCGCGCTGCTCGCCCCAGCCGACGACGCCGTCCTCGGTGGTGAGCTTCACGAAGATCACCGCGCCGGACTGGTCGGGGGCCGCGCCGGGGGAGCCGACCGCGCCGCTGCCGAGGACGAACCGGCGGGCGAACGGCACCGCGACCGGAAACACCTCGACCTGGGTGATGCGGGACATGACGGTCCTTTCAGCAGTCGTTGGTCGCCGTGCCGCCGGCTAGGCGGCGATCGACCAGACGGCGGGGTCGACGAAGCTGGGACCGCGAGTGCCGTCCTCGAGCCAGCGCAGCGCGTCGGTGATCACGTAGCCGGCCAGCGCGAGATGGCCTTCAGCGGTGTCCCCGGCGATGTGCGGCGTGAGCAGCAGGTTCGGCGACTGGAGGATCGTGGGCCCGAACGTCGGTGGCTCGGGATCGTAGACGTCCAGCGCCGCGTGGATACGGCCGTCCAGGGCATGGTCGAGCAGCGCCTGCTGGTCGACGGCCGGTCCGCGCGACGAGTTCACGACGATCGCGCCGTCGGGCAGGTGCGCGATCAGCTCGCGGGAGATCATGCCCTTGGTCTCGGGCACGTTCGGCACGTGGATCGACAGGAACGTGCTCGCGGCGGTTTCCACAAGGTCTGCCCGCCGTACGCCGAGTTCGGCCGCGCGCTCCGGGCTCAGGTACGGGTCGTACACGACGATGTCGCAGCCGAACGGTTTGAGCAGCGTGATCAGTGCGCGCGCCGTACTGCTCGCGCCGATGATGCCGACCTGCGCGCCGGCCAGTTCGTGGCCGCGGAACGCGGTCTGCTTCCAGCCGCCGGCGCGGATCGCATCGTCGAAGCGCGGCAGCCGCCGGGCCAGTGTGAGCATCGACGCGAGGCAGTACTCGCCGACCGACCAGGCGATCCGCGGGCCGGCCGAGAAGACGCCGACACCCTGGTCGAGGATCGCGGGATCGATCAGGTTCTTCACGGTGCCGGCCGCGTGCGCGACGACCTTCGGACCGGCCCCGTCCGACCACAGCTGCTTGTCGAGCCGCGGCGTACCCCAACTGGTCAGCAGGACGTCGGCGCCGGCGGCGAGCTCGGGCACGGCGTCCGGGCGGATCGCGGGGGGCCGAGCGACGTCGCCCGGACCGGTGGCGTGGTCGGCGGTCGCCCAGACCACCTCGAAGCGGTCATCGAGCAGCGCGCGGGTGTCCGGGTCGATCACGTCGGCGGCGCGTTCGGGTGAGATCAGGGCGGCGAGTTTGAGGGTGGGGGGCACCGGGACAGCTCCTTCGTTCGGCGTAAGGCGAAGGTATGTGCTCGCTGTTATGCAGGTCCAAGCCCATTTACGTATGGACCGATACCGTGCTTGCATGGCCGCCATGGACCTGTCACTTCAGCAACTCCGCGGCTTCGTGGCGGTCGCCGAGGAACTGCACTACGGCCGCGCCGCGCAACGGCTGAATCTGACCCAGCCGCCGCTGACCCGTCAGATCCAAGGCCTCGAACGGACCCTCGACGTCCGGCTGTTCGACCGCACCGGCCGAGGCGTCCGGCTGACCGCGGCCGGCGGCGTGTTCCTCGAGCATGCCCGCCGGGTGCTCGCCCTCCTCGAGGTCGCGCCCGAGGCGACCCGGCGCGCGGCGGACGGCACGACCGGAACGTTGCGGCTCGCGTTCACGGCGATCGGCGCGTACGCGGTCCTCGCCGACTTCCTGACCATGGTCGGCAAGCGCACGCCCGGGGTGACCGCGGAGCTGACCGAGCTGGTGAGCCCGGCTCAGTTCGAGGCGCTGGCGCACCTGGAGATCGACCTGGGCCTGGTTCGGCCGCCGATACCGGCGCAGTTCGAGTCGCTGCTGGTCCACTCGGAGGATCTGGTCCTCGCCGTTCCGGCCGCGCATCCGCTGGCGGACGGGGACGGGCCGGTGTCGCTGGTCGACGTCACCGACGACTACATCGGGTACAGCCCGGAGGGATCGCAGTACCTGCACGACATCTGTGCCGCGATGATCGGCATGGATCGGTACGCCGTGTCCCAGCTCGCGTCGCAGGTCCCGACCATGCTGGCGCTGGTGCGCGCCGGCCTCGGTTGCGCCTTGATCCCGCGTTCGATCATGGCGATGGGCGTCGAGGGCGTCCGGTATCGGGAACTTGACGCGGTCGACGCGCATTCGGTCACGCTGCACGCCTGCTGGAGCCCCGACAACCCGAACCCGGCGCTGCAGCGCCTGGCCGAATCACTGCGGAGCAACCCACAGCTCATGACTTGACCTAGAGTTTGCTCTAGCTCATAGCCTCGGTCGCCATGAGCGCACAGCACAAGATCGGCACGGGTTTCGGGCCTGACAGCACCGCGGACGACGTTCTGAGCGGGATCGACCTGACCGGCAAGCTCGCGATCGTCACCGGCGGATATTCCGGCATCGGCGTGGAGACCACGAAGGCACTCGCGCGCGCCGGTGCGCAGGTCGTCGTACCGGCCCGGCGGCCGGACGCGGCGCGCGAGATCCTCGGCGACCTGGCCGAGGTCGACGAACTGGACCTCGGGTCGCTGGACAGTGTCGCGGCGTTCGCCGACCGGTTCCTGGCGTCGGGACGGTCGATCGACATCGTCATCGACAACGCCGCCGTCATGGCCTCGCCCGAGACGCGGGTGGGACCGGGGTGGGAGGCACAGTTCGCGACCAACCACCTCGGACACTTCGCGCTGGTGAATCGGCTCTGGCCGGCGATCGCTGCCGAGGGCGGCGCGCGGGTCGTCTCGGTGTCGTCGAGCGGCCATCGGGGGTCCGACATCCGGTGGGACGACCTGGAGTTCCGGCTCGGGTACGACAAGTGGCAGGCCTACGGGCAGGCGAAGACCGCGAACGTCCTGTTCGCCGTCCAGCTCGATGCCTTCGGCAAAGATCTCGGCGTACGGGCGTTCGCGCTGCACCCGGGTGGCATCCAGACGCCGCTGCAACGGCACCTGACGCGCGACGAAATGATCGGGTACGGCTGGCTCGACGAGCACGGGAACCCGGTCGGCGGCGTGTTCAAGACCCCGGAGCAGGGCGCGGCGACGCAGGTCTGGGCAGCGACTTCGCCGCAGCTCGACGGGCTCGGCGGTGTGTTCCTCGAGGACTGCGAGGTCGCCGAGGTGTCGACCGACGACAGCCCGGGGGTACGGCCGTACGCGATCGATCCGCAGTCGGCCGAGCGGTTGTGGCGGGTCTCGGCGGCGCTCACCGGGGTGGACGCGTTCGCGTAGGCTGAGGACGTCGTTGTCGGCTTTTCTGCTAGGGGCTCGGTGGGCGTCATCCCTGACCGTGAGCTGGACCATGAGCTGGACCATTTGCAGGACGGGGAGCTGGCCGTGGTCGTCGGACGGTTGCGGGCCGCGGGGTGTGTCTTCGCCGAGGACGAGGCCGCGCTGATCGCCGAGAGCGCGCGGTCGGCGGCCGAGCTCGCCGCGATGGTCGATCGGCGGGTCGCGGGGGAGCCGTTGGAATACGTCGTCGGTTGGGCGTCGTTCCGCGGCTTGCGGATCGCCGTTGATCCGGGCGTGTTCGTTCCGCGTCGGCGTACCGAGTTCTTGGTGTCCGAGGCGATGCGGGTGACCGTCGCCGGGGCCGTTGTGCTCGATCTCTGTTGTGGCGCCGGGGCGTTGGGCGCTGCGGTGGCGGCAGAACGTGACGTGACGCTGTACGCCGCCGACATCGAGCCGGCCGCGATACGGTGCGCTCGGCGGAACCTGGCGCCGTACGGCGGGAGCGTCTTCGAGGGCGATCTGTTCGCGCCGTTGCCGGCGGACTTGCGCGGGCGCGTCGACGTACTGCTGGCGAATGTGCCGTACGTTCCCACCGACGAGATCCGATTGCTGCCGGCGGAGGCGCGGCTGCACGAGCCGCACGTCACGTTGGACGGCGGCGCGGACGGGCTCGCTGTCCTTCGCCGGGTAGCTGCCGGCGCGAGTAAGTGGCTGACGCCCGGCGGCCACCTGTTCGTCGAGGCCAGTGATCGGCAGGTGCCGTCGGCTCTTCGGGTGATGGAGTCGGCGGGGCTGAGCGCCGAGGTCGTCTCGGACGACGACCTCGGCGCCAACGTTGTGCACGGCGTGAGGTCCGGCGCTAGACCCGGCGCTGGACGTGGAGCAGGTACTCGCGGCGATTGAGCGGGTCGTGGTCGGTGCGCGGACGGCGCGGGACCGGTCCGCTCACCGGCTGGTACCGCTCGAACGCCGACTCCAGCACGCCCTCGCCGCGGGTGAGCGCGGGCAACTGCTGCTCCAGTTCGTGCACTGCGGCGGCGGGGACTTCTCCTTCCAGGGTTGAGGTTTCGGCGGCGAGCGCCGGTACCTGCGGGATCGCGCGGAGCCGGGCAAGGGTCGCGAGTACGGCGCGGGTGGTGTCGGTCGGGATCTCCAGCCGGAACCGGTGCATCGGCTCGTGCACCGCCGTACCGGCCTCCTGGAGTGCGGCCATCAGCACCAGCGGGGTGAGGAAGCGGAAGTCGCCGGCCGTGCTCGACATGCTTTTGTCGAACACCGCGTGCGCGTGACTCTGCCGGGCCGAGTAGCCCGAATGCGTCATCACCACGTGCGCGTCGGGGATCTCCCAGCCGTACAGGCCCTGCTGCAGGGTCTCGCGGACGCTCTCCTCGACGGCCTTCATGAACGCGTACGGCATCGAGCCGAGTTCGACGTCGAGCTCGTACGACACGCCCGCACCGACCGGAGCCGGCTCGACCCGCAGGCCGACGGTCGCGAGGAACGGGTTACCGTCCTTCTTGTTGAACTCGACCGCGTGCCCGGTGCCGACGATCCGCTCGATGTGGATCGTGGTCGTCTCGCGGAAGTCGACCGCGATCCCGTAGTCGGTGGCCAGCGTCGACTCGATCACCTCCTTCTGCACCTCGCCGTACAGGGACACGGAGGTTTCCTGCCGCAGGTCGTCGTGGCGGAGGTTGATCAGCGGATCCTGCTCGGCGAGCTGCGTGAGCGCGACCTGGAGATTGCCCTTGTCGGACGGGCGCCTCGGCTTGATGACCGTTTCCAGGGTCGGTGGCGAGAAGGCGTGCACCGGTCGGCGATGCGGGGTGTCGTTGCCGGGGCCGGTGCCGGGGTCGGTGATGGCGTCGCCGATGCGGATGTCGGAGAGTCCCCAGAGGCGGCCGATCTGGCCGGCGCGGATTGCCTTCGAGGTGATCGCTTCGTTGCCGATGCCGCTGTCGTTGCCGATGACCTCGAGCGCGGTGATCTTGCCGTGCGTGTCGCCGTACCGGACGCGGTCGCGGACGTGGGCGGTGCCCGCGAACATCCGCACATAGGCGATCTTCTCGCCGGCGGGTCCGCGTTCGACCTTGAACACAGTGCCGTCGAGGGGTGCCTCGTCGGTGCGAGGTGCGCGTGGGAGCAGTTCGCGGATGCCGTCGACGAGGGCCGTGGTGCCCGCTCCGGTGATCGCCGATCCGAAGTACACCGGGTGCACGATCGCCCGCTGCGTCTGAGCGGCCAGCGCCGCGGGCAGGTCGATCTGGACGCCGTCGACGTACCGCCGCAGGAGGTCGTCGTCGTGCTCGGTGAGGATGTCGAGCAGTACGTCGTCCTGGAGGATCGGTTTGAACGCGGCCTCGGGTGTACCCAGGTCGGTCGCCTCGCCCATCGCGACGAGGTGCGGCGTCAGCTTCGCGGCGAGCTGTTCGAGTACGCCGTCGTACTGCGCGCCGCGCCGATCGAGCTTGTTGACGAAGATCAGGGTCGGGATGCGCAGCCGTTGCAGGGTGCGCATCAGGACGCGGGTCTGCGCCTGGACACCCTCCACCGCGGACACCACGAGGACCGCGCCGTCGAGCACGCTGAGGGCGCGTTCGACCTCGGCGATGAAGTCCGGATGGCCGGGGGTGTCGATCAGGTTCACGGTCAGGTCGCCGAGCCGGAACGAGGCGACGGCCGTCTTGATCGTGATCGCGCGCTGCCGTTCGAGCGCGAGCGAGTCGGTCTGGGTGTTCCCGTCGTCGACGCTGCCGACCTCGTCGATGACACCGGCGGCGTAGAGCAGCCGCTCGGTCAGGCTGGTCTTACCGGCGTCGACATGCGCCAGGATCCCGAGGTTGAGCAATTCCACGAAGCTTCATGTCCTTCGAGCAGGTGAGTGAGATTTCCGCGACAGACATGAAGCGAGCTCGCATGACGCACTCTCCTCCTACTCGTTGAACCGACACCTCGAGTACACCAACCCCGCGGCCACTCCCACAAACCATTTAGGCTCGCCCTAAACCCACCCGTCGCTTGCTCACGCACCTGAGCCGCGATCGCCGATTCGTGAGTTACGGCTGCCGCACACCGCCACTTTCCACGACTCGGCGAACCCACCGACAGCCGTTCGCCACGACTCGACGGTTACCGTCAGCTGATGTGGGTGCCGGCGGCGATTGCCTGACCGGACAACTTGAGGACCACCCTGCGGTACATGCCGCTCCGTTCTGCCAGAGGTTCGGGCTGCCTGCAGGTGTATCACGAGCTGTTCCGGCGGGCGGTGTCCTTTGCGACGCTGAGGGACGTGGAGGAGTTCAGGGAACGGGATTTGGCCGGGGCGCGGTTCGAGGAATCGACGCTTCGGGGTGCGGTGTTCCACGACGTCGACCTGCGCGGCGCCAGGTTGGAGAACGTCGATCTGACCGGTACGACGATCCGCGGCGCGCGGCTCGTCGATGTGTCGCTCGATGGCGAGATCCGCAACCTCAGGGTGTGGGGCATCGACGTCGTACCGCTGATCGACGCCGAGCTGAACCGGCTGTACCCCGGGCGTGAGCGGATGCGGCCGACCGACCCTGACGGCTATCGCGAGGCGTGGGATCTGCTCGAGCAGCTCTGGGCCGAAACCGTGGCCAAGGCCCGCCGCCTCCCGCCCGGCACGTTGCACGAGTCGGTGGATGGCGAGTGGTCGTTCATCGAGACGTTGCGGCACCTCGTCTTCGTCACCGACGCGTGGATCCGTCGGACCGTCCTCGGCGTGGCAGAACCGTGGGATCCGCTCGGCCTGCCGCACGACGAGTTCCGCGACACTCCGCCGGTACCGCGGGATCGGGCGGCACGGCCTGCGCTCGACGACGTACTCGCGCTGCGCGAGGATCGGGCGGTCGCCGTACGGCAGTTGATGGCTGAGCTCACCGCCGACCGGTTACGGGCGCCGACGCCTCACGTTCCCGGTCCGGGCTATCCGCCGCCCAGCGAGTACTCCGTCGGTGAGTGTTTGAGCGTGCTACTCGACGAGGAGTTCGAGCAACGGCGGTTCGCCGAGCGCGACCTCGCGACGTTGCAGGAACATGTCGGCGGCGAGTCGTAGCCTCGGAGGATGGAGTTACCGGATTGGCGGCGGCTGGCGCAGGCGTGGCACGCGCGCTTCCTGATCGAGAAGTACGCGGACGGCGCGCGGTTCGTCGCGGCGGTCGGGGAGGCGTGCCAGGACGCCGTACCCGAGCTGCGACTGGGTTCGTCGTTCGTGGATGTGGCGACGCGCGACGAGGCGATCGCGGCGACGATCAGTACGATCGCCGCCGACCGCGGGCTGACACCTGATCCGTCCGCCGTGTCGCAACTGGAGCTCGCGCTCGACACCGCTGACCTGGTCGAGCTCGGTCCGTTCTGGGCCGCGGTGCTGACCGGTACGACGGAGTCCTTTACCGGTCATGACGTCCTCGACCCGACCGGCCGGGTCGCGAATCTGTGGTTCCAGGGCACCAAGCCGCATGAGCCGCCCCGGCAACGCTTCCATCTCGACCTCTGGCTCCCGCCGGAGGTGGTGCCCGCGCGGATCGAGGCGGCAGTCGCGGCCGGCGGGAAGGTCGTCTACGAGGACGAGGCGCCGGCGTTCGTCGTACTGGCCGATCCGCAGGGAAACAAGGTCTGTTTGTGTACGTCGGAGGGCCGGTAATTCGGGTGTCGATTCTGGTACCGTCGTTGAACTGATTCGAGGAGGTGTGTGATGGCCAGGAAGGTTCTCCGGTTCCGCGCCGATCCCTCCTCTGCTGCTGCCTGCTGACAGGCGGACACTTCCTTCTCCGGACCGATTGGTGCGTCGCGGCGTCTGGCCGCGGATCACGCGCGCCCTGCATCAGGTGCGCGCTCCGTGCCGATCGAACCGGAGATTCCGCATGTCCTCCGCGGACAACCACCTTCATGCTGCCCACCTTCATGCTGCCCTCGCGCGTGCCGCCGCCGGGATTCCACACCAAGACCTTCGCCGGCGCGTCACCGCACTCTCACACCGCTACCGCACCGAACAGGTCGCCGACGCGACACCGGGTCTGACCGACAGGCTTGACGCACTCGCGTACGCCGTCGTCCGCATGCCGGCCACCTTCCGGGCGCTGTACGCCGCACTCGCACAAGCCCAACCTCACCTCGACCCGCCCGTCACGCACCTGGACCTCGGCGGCGGCACGGGCGCCGCCGCCTGGGCCGTTGCCGCGCTGTGGCCGAGCACCTGCACCGAGATCATCGAACGCCAACCAGCCGCAATCGCCCTCGGCCGCCAACTCGCGAGTTCCGATCCCGCGCTCGGCTCCGGCGTCTCCGCGGGCTGGCGTTGGACGCGGGCGGATCTGCGAAATTGGCAGGCGCCCGACGGGGAAGTGGGGCTGGTGACGATTGGGTATGTGCTGAACGAATTGGCGCCGGGGGATCGTGACGAGTTGGTGCAGAAGGCGGCGGCGGTCGCGACCACGATTGCTGTCGTCGAACCGGGATCGCCTGGCGGTCACCGGCGGATCCTCGCTGCGCGCGAAACCCTGCTCGGTCAGGGATTCGCGATCGCTGCGCCCTGTCCGCACCACGGTCCGTGCCCGGTCGACTGGTGTCACTTCGGCGCCCGGCTGCCGCGGACCGAGCTGCACCGGACGTTGAAGGACGGGACGCGCAACTTCGAGGACGAGAAGTTCTCGTACGTCGTGGCGACCCGGTCCGCGGTGCACACCGCCGGCCAGCGCGTCCTCACCCGACCCACGCACCGTAAAGGTCAGGTAGTCCTCGACCTGTGCACCGAGTCCGGAGCCGCCGAGCGCATCGTCGTACCCAGGTCCTCACCGTCCTACCGACCAGCAAAAGCCGCCATCTGGGGCGACGAGTTCACGCTCTGGCGACCCGAGCGATCCGATCGCCAGAGACACTGAAGCTGAAGTCGAGCTCGACGGTACGCAGTCGCCGACTGCTACTGCGACGAGAAGGCCTGGGCGTTGCGCCGGTTGCTGCAGTCGGAGCTCCACACCATGCCGGAGTTGCAGGACATCGTTCGTGACCGCGCGACCGACAAGGTGAACGACGCCCTCGCGAACCGCTTCGCCCGCCTGGCCCTGGCCGGGAAGCTCCGCCTCGAGGATCCTGCCGTGGCCGCCGAGCAGTTCGGCGCGTTGCTGACCGCGCCGTTGGAAACCCGCTCCCAACTGGGGACCCGGACACTGTCGGCGGCGGAGCTCGACGAGGTCACTCAGAACGCCGTAGCGACCTTCCTGCGCGCGTTCGGCCCGTCAACCGACTCGGAAGGAACGCCGCGGAAGGATCGCCGATAGGTGTTCGGAGGTACGCCGACCACGCGCTGGAAATGGCGGCGCAGGGTGGTCGCCGTCCCGAGGCCGGTGGCCGCGGCGACCTGCTCGATGCCGACGTCGGTCGACTCGAGCAACTGCTGTGCTCGCCGCACGCGCTGGGTGAGCAACCATTGGAGCGGCGTCTGACCGGTCACCGTACGGAACTGGCGGCCGAGGTGACGTGGGCTGGTGTTCGCCCGCCTCGCCAGGTCGCTGACCGTCAACGGCTGGTCGAGTCGCTCCTGCGCCCAGGCGAGCAACTGCGCGAGCGAGTGGTCACCGTTGACCTGCACCGGCGTGGCAACGAACTGGGCTTGTCCGCCGACGCGGTGCGGCGGGACGACGAGCCGCCGGGCAAGCGCGTTCGCGATTGTGGCGCCACGATCGCGCTGCACCAGGTGCAAGCACAGATCGACGGCCGCGGCCTTCCCGGCAGCGGTCAGTACGTCGCCGTTGTCGGTGTAGAGCACGTCCGGGTCGACCATCGCCGACGGGAACCGCGCGCTCAGCGCCGCCGTGTGGGCCCAGTGGGTCGTCGCTTCCTTGCCGTCGAGCAGACCGGCAGCGCCGAGCACGAATGCGCCGGTGCAGAACGATGCGATCCGCGCGCCGGCCTGATGCGCAGCCCGGACGGCGTCCACGAGATCGGCCGGCGGCGCCTCATCGACGTCGGCGATGGCCGGTACGAGCACGGTGTCGGCTGCAACCAGCTGATCCAGTGCGTACGCCGGTTCGACCACGAACGGTCCGACCTGAAGCGGGCTCGGTCCGCACAGACGGACGTCGTACCACTCGTCGATGCCGTCGGGCGGGTTGCCGAAGATCTCGTAGGCGATCCCGAGCTCGAAGTGCAGCAGGTGTCCGGCCGTGGCCAGCGCGACAGTGTGCATGTCCGAAAGTGTACGAAGGGTGTCGTTCCAGACTCTCACGCCGGCGGGTCCGATCCGGTGAGACTTGAGCCATGAACGCAATCGTCGTGTACGGCGCCTCCGGTCACACCGGCCGCTTCGTGGTCGAAGAACTCCTCCGCCAGAACCTCCCCGTCGCCGTTTCCGGCCGCAACGCCTCGGCGCTCGCGGCCGAATGGGGCGATCTCGATCAGCGTCCCGCGGCCGTCGACGATCACCGCGCCCTGGACCGAGCTCTGCAGAATGCGGCCGCCGTGATCAACTGCGCCGGCCCGTTCGCCGTGACGGCGGAACCGGTCATCGCCGCGGCGACCCGCGCGCGGGTGCCGTACGTCGACGTCGCGGCCGAACTCGAGGCGAACCTGGCGAGCTTCGCGATGCGCAGCGAGACCCCCGTCGTGCCGGCGATGGCCTTCTTCGGCGGCCTCGGCGACCTGCTCGCAACCGCGGCCCTCGGCGACCTGCCGGAGGCGGACGCGTCGGCGGCCGACGAGGTGGTGGTCGCCTACGGTCTGAGCAGTTGGCATCCGACACCCGGTACGCGGGCTGCCGGGAAGGTGTCGCACGACCGGCGCGACGGCCGCCGGGTGCGCTTCACCGGCGGCAAGTTGCAGTACCACCAGGACAAGCCGGCCCAGCAGGAGTGGACGTTCCCGGAGCCACTCGGCCGGCGTCGGGTGATCGCCGAGTTCACGATGGCCGACGTGGTCACGATCCCGACGCACATCGCCGTACCCGAGGTGCGGACGGCCATGACAGTCGAGGCGGCGGGCGATCTGGCCGACGCGAACACCCCGGCACCGGCCGCGGTCGACGAGCACGGCCGGTCGGATCAGACGTTCGTGGTGGACGTCCGCGTACGGCGTGGGGAAGCGGAGCGCCGGGCGACAGCGACCGGCCAGGACATCTATGCGATCTCGGCGCCGCTCGCGGTCGGTGCGGTACGGCGGATCCTCGCCGGTGAGACACAGGCGGCCGGGGTCGCGTCGGCCGGCGCGATGTTCGATGCGGTCGCTTTCCTCAAGGATCTACCGGTCGCGTTCGACCTGCCGTAAATCGATTCCCTGCAGGACAATGGGATGTCCCCTGCGCGTTCACCGCCCAGAACAAGCCGGAGGCCGCCCGCCATGCCGAACCGCCCTGCCCTGCCCAACAGACCCGCCCTACCCGATCGACCCGCGCTGCCCGCCATCCGCCCGTCCCGCCGGACCGTCCTTCGCCTGACTGCCGCTGGGGCAGTCGCCGGCGGCATCGGAACTGCCGGTGCCACCCAGGCCCACGCAGACGGGATCGACTACACCGCCCGGAAGACCTTCGACGACTGGGACCGCCTGTTCCAGCAGGGCGGTCCCGGTCAGCCGGACCAGCCGAACGACAACTCCAACCGCGACGGCCGCTCCGGCATGCTCGCCTGGAGTCAGTCGTACGTGCTGCTCGGGCTGGTTCGGATGTACGAGAAGTATCGCGACACCCTTTACCTGGACCGGCTCGTCGACAACATCGACCAGGTTCTGACCGTCCGCGACAGCACGCGCGGCGTCACGGACTACCGCGGTCTGTCGCTCCCGGCGTGGCGCGCCGACCACCCGTACACGACCGGGTACGCGACCCTTGCCGACAGCAACGAGCAGCCGCTGCTGGACCTTCGCCAGGCGCTGCCGTACGCCGAGGACACGACGGTGACCGTCACCGCGGGAACCCAGGCCGACACGTTCACCGTCCGCCTGGTCAACACCTTCGTGAACCGCACGGTGACGTTGACCGACCTGTCGCTGGATCCGGCGAGCGCCAACTATGCGGTCAGACGCATCTACGACGCCGCGCCCGGTCCGCTACAGCTCACCGCCGCGGAGCGGAGGCCGAGTCCGCGCGCGGGCGACGTACCGCGGCTCGGGAGCTTCGCGATGCACTGCCGCCCGGTGATCTTCGCGGTTCACACGGGCATGATCACGTACCCGATCGCGAGCTTCGTACGGATCGTGGCCGCCTCGCCGGTACTGCGCAGGCGCTATCAGCGGAAGGCAGCCGAGTACCTGCTCGCGTGCCGCGAGGCGGTCGCGGTGCACGACTGGGAGTACCGCGACGACGGGCACCTGATCTGGCCGAAGGGTCAGCCGCTCGCGTACGACGGCTGCGAACAGCCGATCAACCAGTCCGTGGGTCTCGGTCAGACGCTCGTCGAGCTGGCGATCGCGACGGGTGACACTGGTTACCGACGGAAGGTGGCCGCGCTCGGTCAGATGCTGGCTGGACAGCTGGCCGTGGATGCCGGTGACGCCTGGACGTGGCACTACTGGCCGACGGGTGGGCGTATCTACGAGGGGTTCACCAAGACCGGCGATCCTTCGACGGACGTCTCGGTGTTCACGCCGTCCGGCGGTCCGGCGCGGCAGTTCGAGGACATCAGTCACGGTGCGCTTGACGTCGAGTTCGCCGTACGGGCGTTTCGCGCACGGCTGGCGTTCAACGGCCGGGACATGGCGCGGCTCGCGCGCACCTTCACCCAGAACGTCGCGACCACCGACGCCGACGGTCTCCCCGCTGTCCACACCACGGTCGCGGGCGGGACGATCGGCGCGGCCTCGGTCGCCCACCAGGCGCCTCGCTGGATGCAGGTCGCCCCGTGGGACCCGCAGGTCCACGCCCACAACCTGGCTCTGTACAACCGCTACCAACCGACCCCCGAACGCGACGGGCAACAGGCGATCGGCTTCGGCTGGCTCCTCGCCAACGTCGCCTACCTCAACTGGGCCAACCGATGAGGTGACGCGGTACGCCGGGGATCACCGGCCGGTGCATGACTTCGGACCGGTGGCGTGGCAGGATTTCGGCGTGGGGAGCGGGACGACCGAGCAGCAGCGCCTGGACGATCTGGCGCGGTTACGGCGTGTGAAGGACCGGATCGACCGGGAGTACGCGCAGCCGCTGGATGTCGAGGCGCTGGCACGTGGTGCGCACATGTCGTCGGGGCACCTGAGCCGCGAATTCAAGCGCGCCTACGGAGAGTCACCGTACGGGTATCTGATGACGCGCCGGATCGAGCGGGCGATGATGCTGCTGCGGCGCGGCGGGATGAGCGTGACCGACGTCTGCTTCGCGGTCGGCTGCCAGTCGCTGGGGACGTTCAGCACCCGGTTCACCGAGCTGGTCGGGATGCCGCCGAGCGTGTACAAGGAGCAGGCGGCCGACGCCACGCTGGGGATTCCGTCGTGTGTCGCCAAACAGGTGACGCGACCGATCAGGAATCGAGAAGCACCCGCGCCGCCGGGCACCGTAGCGTGACCCCATGGACATCAAGATTCATGCCAGCTTCCTGCCGCACACGGACCCCGAAGAGTCGCTGAAGTTCTACCGGGACGTCCTCGGCTTCGAGGTCCGCACCGACGTCGGGTACGAGGGGATGCGCTGGATCACGGTCGGCCCGCCCGGTCAGCCGGACACCGGCATCGTGCTGTACCCGCCGGCCGCCGACCCCGGCGTCACCGAGGACGAACGCCGCACGATCAGCGAGATGATGGCCAAGGGCACCTACGCCACGATCGTGCTGCAGACCGACGACATCGACGGGCTGTTCGAGCGGCTGCAGGCCACCGACGCCGAGGTCATCCAGGAGCCGGTCGACCAGCCGTACGGCGTCCGCGACTGCGCGTTCCGCGACCCGGCCGGCAACCACATCCGGATCAACCAGGCATCCTGACAGCGACTTCTGGGGAGGACGAAGAGATGGCCCGCGAGCACGTTGCCGACAGCCACGACTTGATCCGGGTGACCGGCGCCCGGGTGAACAACCTGAAGAACATCAGTGTCGAGATCCCGAAACGCCGACTGACCGTCTTCACCGGGGTGTCCGGCTCGGGCAAGAGCTCGCTGGTGTTCGGCACGATCGCGTCGGAGTCCCAGCGGCTGATCAACGAGACGTACAGCGCGTTCGTGCAGGGCTTCATGCCGAACCTGGCCCGCCCGGACGTCGACGTACTCGAGGGACTGACCACCGCGATCATCGTCGACCAGGAGCGGATGGGCGCGAACCCGCGGTCCACGGTCGGTACGGCGACCGACGCGAACGCGATGCTGCGGATCCTGTTCAGCCGGATCGCGAAGCCGCACGCCGGCCCGCCGACGGCGTACTCGTTCAACGTCCCGAAGCGGACCGCGACCGGTTCGATGACCGCGGACAAAGGCGCGGGGGAGAAGAAGGTCGTCCGCGAGCAGGTGTACGCCGGCGGCATGTGCCCGCGTTGCGAGGGCATGGGCTCGGTCACGGACTTCGACCTGACCGCGCTGTACGACGAGAACAAGTCGCTGAACGAGGGTGCGCTGACGATCCCCGGCTACAGCATGGACGGCTGGTTCGGGCGGATCTTCCGCGGCTCGGGCTTCTTCAACCCGGACAAGCCGATCAAGAAGTACACCAAGAAGGAACTGCACGACCTGCTCTACAAGGAGCCGACCAAGATCAAGGTCGAGGGCATCAACCTCACCTACTCCGGCATCATCCCGTCGATCCAGCGGTCGTTCCTGTCCAAGGACGTCGAGGCGATGCAGCCGCACATCCGGGCGTTCGTCGAGCGGGCGGTGACGTTCACGACCTGCCCGGACTGCGAGGGCACCCGGCTCGGCCCGGAAGCGCGGGCGTCGAAGATCAAGGGCAAGAACATCGCGGATCTGTGCGCAATGCAGATCACCGACCTGGCCGAATGGATCCGCGCGCTCAAGGAGCCGTCGGTCGCGCCGCTGCTGAAGGCGCTCGGCGACACGCTCGACTCGTTCGTCGACATCGGCCTGGGGTATCTGTCGCTGGATCGCCCGGCCGGCACGCTGTCCGGTGGTGAGGCGCAGCGGACGAAGATGATCCGCCACCTCGGGTCGTCGCTGACCGATGTGACCTACGTGTTCGACGAGCCGACGATCGGCCTGCACCCGCACGACATCCAGCGGATGAACGACCTACTGCTGCAGTTGCGCGACAAGGGCAACACAGTGCTTGTCGTCGAGCACAAACCGGAGACGATCGCGATCGCCGACCACGTGATCGACCTCGGTCCGGGCGCGGGTTCGGCCGGTGGTGAGGTGGTGTTCGAGGGTACGGTCGAGAAGCTGCGCACGAGCGACACGCTGACCGGGCGGCACCTGGACGACCGGGCGTCGATCAAGGAGTCGGTGCGGCCGGCCACCGGTGCGCTGGAGATCCGCGGCGCGTCGACGAACAACTTGCGGAATGTGGATGTCGACGTACCGCTCGGCGTTCTGGTCGTGGTGACCGGTGTCGCCGGTTCCGGAAAGAGTTCGCTGATCCACGGTTCGCTGGCCGGCCGCGAGGGTGTCATCGCCATCGATCAGGCCCCGATCCGCGGTTCGCGGCGCAGCAACCCGGCGACGTACACCGGTCTGCTGGACCCGATCCGCAAGGCCTTCGCGAAAGCGAACGGCGTGAAGCCGGCGCTGTTCAGCGCGAACTCCGAAGGCGCCTGCCCGGCCTGTAAGGGCGCCGGTGTCATTTACACCGAGCTCGGCGTGATGGCGACGGTCGAGACGCCATGTGAGGAGTGCGAGGGCCGGCGCTTCCAGTCCGCCGTCCTGGACTACACACTCGGCGGGAAGAACATCGCCGACGTCCTCGGTCTGCCGGTGTCGGAGGCGCTGCCGTACTTCTCCGAGGGTGACGCGAAGACACCGGCCGCGGCGAAGATCCTCGAGCGGCTGGCCGACGTCGGGCTCGGGTACCTGTCCCTCGGGCAGCCGCTCACGACGCTGTCCGGCGGTGAGCGGCAGCGGCTGAAACTCGCCACGCACATGGGGGACAAGGGCGGCGTCTACATCCTCGACGAGCCGACCACCGGTCTGCACCTGGCCGACGTCGAGCAGCTCCTCGCGTTGCTGGACCGGTTGGTCGATTCCGGCAAGTCGGTGATCGTGATCGAGCACCACCAGGCCGTCATGGCCCACGCCGACTGGATCATCGACCTCGGCCCGGGCGCCGGCCACGACGGCGGCAAGGTGGTCTTCGAAGGCACGCCCGCGGACCTGATCAAGAAGCCGAAGACCCTGACCGGGAAGCACCTGGCGGAGTACGTCGCCTGAGCACCTCTTGGCCGCCGGACTCGTGCCGGTGGTCAAGTGATCAGGAATCAAGAAGCAGGGCATAGTGGTCCGGAAATAGCGTGGTGGTCGTCGAGAAAACGAGGCCACGGCCTCACGGAGTTCTGGAGATTGTCATGACCACCACGCTGGGCGCCAAAACCATCCTGCATCCCGTCACCGACGTCGAGAAGGCCAAGCCCGTGTACGCGGCGCTGCTCGGTGTTGAGCCGTTGGCGGACTCGCCGTACTACGTCGGGTTCGAGTCGGAAGGGCAGCACATCGGACTGGTCCCGAACAGCGACATGAGCTCGCCGATCACGTACTGGCACGTGACCGACATCGAGGCCAAGATCAGGGAGGTCACCGCCGCGGGCGGCACGCTCAAGGACGCCCCGAAGGACGTCGGCCAGGGCCGGCTGGTCGCGACGCTGACCGACCCTGACGGCAACGTGCTCGGTGTGCTGCAGGACCCGGCCTGAGCATGTGCGCGATCCCGCGGGAGATCCGGGCGGCATTGTTCGGAGCACCGCTCGGCGTCCCCGAACAGGTTGAGGACCCGGCCGAGGTGGAGGAAATCACGGTGTGCCTCGACGATGCTGTCGGGCATGATCTGGTGCATGGCTGACACGATCCGGCATGTGCTGTTCGACGCGGACGGCGTACTGCAGGATCTCCCCGGCGGGTGGTACTCGGCGATGGCGCCGTACCTGGGTGACCGGGCGCGCGACTTCCTGCACGAGACCTGGCGCGACGAGCGGCCGATGCTCGCCGGGCAAGGTGACTACCTGCCGGTGCTGGCGGCGACGCTGGAGAAGTACGGCGTGCGTACACCGGTGACCGAGGTGTACGACGCGGTGTGGAAGAACATCGTGCTGATCGAGTCGTCGCTCGAGGCGGTGCGGGCCCTGAAGCGCAGCGGGTACGGCGTGCACCTCGGCACGAATCAGGAGAGCTACCGCGGCGCCCATATGCGGACGGCCCTCGGGTACGACGAACTGTTCGACGTGAGCTGTTACTCGTACGACCTCGGCGTCGCGAAACCCGACCCCGAGTTCTTCACCCGAGCCGCCGCCCGCATCGGCGCCGCACCCGAGTCGATCCTCTTCATCGACGACACGCTCCGCAACGTGGAGGCCGCCCGCCAAGCCGGCCTGCACGCCGAACACTGGACCTTCACCCAACCCCAGCCCACGCTCCAAACCCTCCTCACGACCCACGGCCTGACCCTCACCTGAGCGACCCAACCCTCACCTTGCGCGGGCAGCAGTGTGCACGGTCGACAGGTAGTGCACTCGTGGGACGGTGTACGCGTGCGCTCAGGTGCACTACTTCCAGCCGGACACCTCCTGTCGAGATGACACACCGATGGGCTCGTCGGCGCTACTCGAGGACGATCTGGACGGGGACGTTGCCGGCCGTGGCGGTGGAGTAGGGGCAGATGGTGTGGGCTGCTTCGACCAGGCGGTGGCCGGCGGGGTTGTCGAGGTGGTGGGGGAGTTCGACGTGGAGTACGGCGGCCAGGGTGAAGCGGGATGCCTGGGGCATGAGGCTCACCTCGGCGGTGACGGCGATGTCCTTGGCGTCGAGATTGCGGGCCTGGCCGAGGCGGTCGAGGACGGTGGAGAAGCAGGCGGCCCATCCGGCTGCCAGCAGTTGCTCGGGGTTGAGGCCGTCGCCGGTCCCGCCCAGTTCCTTCGGCAACGCGAGCTGAACGTCCAGTTGACCGTCAGCTGTGACCGCCCGGGCATCACGACCGGACGAGGTTGCGACAGCGGTGTACGTGGCGTCCATGAGGTAACCCTTCAGTTGAGGCTGCGATCACCCGCAACGATCCGGCCCGCACCGCACGCGGCTCAATTACCTCTTTGGTGCAGTTACCTCGCGGGTAATGGATGCGCCGCACGCGCCCGCCGTAGGCTGAACCGCGTGACCACGCTGGAGGAGCCGCAGACCGTCGGCGAACTGCTGCGCTTCTGGCGGACGCATCGCCGGCTGAGTCAGCTCGACCTGGCGATCGACGCGGAGGTGTCGACCAAGCACTTGAGCTTCGTGGAGACCGGGCGCGCGCAACCGAGCCGTCAACTACTGCTGCATCTCGCGAACCACCTCGACCTCCCGCTCGCCGAGCAGAACCGGCTGCTGCTCGCCGGCGGCTTCGCCCCGCGGTACCTGGACCGGCCGTACCACTCCGAGGCGATGCACCAGCTCCGCGAACTGCTCCATCAGTTGCTCGAGGCCCATATGCCGAACCCGGCGCTGATCGTCGACGGCCTGTGGAACCTCGTCGACGCCAACCACGCCGCCGAGCTGCTGTGGGACGGCGTCGACCCCGCCCTCCTCGAACCGCCGATGAACATGCTCCGGCTGTCCGTCCACCCCCAGGGCCTGCCGAGCATCTCGTCGATGACGGCGGCGTGCAGCCTCGGCCTCATCCACCAACTGCGCCGCAAGAGCCGCGACACCGCCGACGACGCACTCGCCACCCTGGTCGAGGAGGTCGAGTCCTATCTCCCCGACAACCTGCCCACCGCCCCCGCCCAGCAACCCATGGTCACCCTCGACCTCAGCACCCGCCTCGGCTCCGTCCGCCTCTTCACCCTGATCGCCACCATCGGCGCCCCGCTCGAAGTCACCGCAGCCAACCTGGCGATCGAAACCTTCCTCCCCGCCGACCCCACCAGCGCGACCCGCCTCCAGCAACTCGCGGAGTCGCACGGTGGATGACTTCGACTTGGCGTTCGCTGCGGTCGGCCGGGCGGCTGAAGTTGCCATGCGGTACTTCGAGAAAGGGGTCGAGGCTTCGCTGAAGGCGGACGGTACGCCGGTGACCGAGGCGGATCGGGCGGTGGAGGAGCTGCTGCGGGCAGAGCTGACGGCGGTTCGGCCGGGGGACGGGTTGTGGGGTGAGGAATTCGGGCGCGTGGGGGAGTCGGAGCGGACCTGGATCCTCGACCCGATCGACGGCACCCGGTTCTTCGCCGCGCACGACCCGAACTGGCGGATCCAGCTCGCGCTCCACAGCAACGGCGTCGCCGAGCTCGCGGTCGTCGTCGCGCCGGCCTTGAACACCTGCTGGTGGGCGACGCGCGGCGGCGGTGCGTTCGAGTCGTCCTGGCCGCGGGACGAGCCGAGACCGCTTCGGGTCAGCACGACGGCGTCGTACGATCACGCCGTACTCGAGGCCCTCGGCAACTATCCGCGCTTCGGTCCGCCGTCGAGTCCGTTGCCGCTCGTCGGGCTGGTGCGTGGGGAGGTCGACGCGTTCCTGGTGGAGCGGTACTACGCGTGGGATCACGCGCCGTGGATCCTGATCGTCGAGGAGGCCGGCGGCCGGTTCACGGATCGCAAGGGCGGACGAGCCGCGGACCAGGGCGGTGGCTTGTACTCGAACGCCGCCCTGCACGACCAGCTTCGCGCCGACCTGCGGTACCCGGGCCGTTTCTAGTCCGGGTACCGCTGCAGAAGCTGCCGCGACGACGCGAATCCGAGCCGCTCGTACACCGGCACCGCCCGCGTCCCTGAGTGCACTGTCACGCGCAGCGCCCCGAGCCGTACGGCGTGGTCCGTCGCTGCCTCGACCAGCTCCGATCCGATCCGCTGCCCGCGATGCTCAGGCATCACGTAGACGCTTTGAATGTCGGCCGACATCCGATCCATCGTCCCCGGCCGCGGGACCCGCGGCACGAGAGCGACCCAGGCCATCCCGACGAGTTCGGGGCCGTCCAGGCGGGCGACGTACGCGACATGCGTGTTGGTGTTCGCCTCCCACCACTGCGTGAGCTCCACCGTGAACTTCTCCAGCAACGGCGGGTCCGGCTCCTCGGCGCGGTCGTTGAGCCACAACAACCGCGCCAGCCCGGGGAGCTCGGCCGCACCGGCTTGACTGATCCGCATGCGCCGAGTCTTCCACGCGGGCGTGTCGTTACCGGTCGCGTCCGTCGGTCTCGAGCAGCCGCAGCCAGACCTCGTTCATCGTCGGGTACGCCGGTACGGCGTGCCACAGCCGATCCAGCGGAACCTCGCCGACGATCGCGATCGTGGCGGCCTGCAGGAGTTCGGCGACGTCGGGACCGACCGCGGTGAAGCCGATGACCACGTTGCGGTCGTCGTCGACGATCATCCGCGCCTGACCGCGGTACCCGTCGGCGTGCAGCGCGGCGCCGGAGACCGCGCCGAGGTCGTAGTCGACCACGCGGGTCTTCTTACCGGCGGCCGCGGCGGCCTCGGCGGTGAGGCCAACGGCGGCGACCTCGGGATCGGTGAAGATCACCTGCGTGACGGCCTGCTTGTCGGCCGTGGCGGCGTGCCGTCCCCAATCGCCGAGCCCCAGCACGTCACCGCGGGCTCGTGCGGCGAGCGCGTCGCCCAGTGCGCGTGCCTGGTACTTGCCGTGGTGGGTCAGCAGGACGCGCTTGTTCACATCGCCCGCCGCATACAGCCAGCTGTCATCCAGCGGTCGGCCGGCTTCGTCCACAACCGCGAGCGAGTCGTCGACACGCAGCCAATCGCCCGGCGTCAGGCCGATGGTGTCGAGTCCGATGTCCTTTGTGTTGGGCGTGCGGCCGGTCGCGACCAGGACCTCGTCGGCTTCGATGGACGTGCCGTCTGCCAGCGTCAGGTGCACTGCGCCGGCAGCGTCCCGCCGTACGTCGGTGGTCTCGACCTCGAGGTGCAGCGTGACTCCGGACGAGCGGAGCGCGTCAGCGACCTGCTCGCCGGCGAACGCCTCGACGCTGGGCAGCAGGCGGCTCTGCGAGACGAGCGTCACCTGCGAACCGAGCGCGGTGAACGCGGTCGCCATCTCGGCAGCGACGACACCACCGCCGATGATCGCGAGACGGTTCGGGACGTTCTGCACGCCGGCCGCATCGCGGCTCGTCCACGGCGCGGCATCCGCCAGTCCGGGAATCGGCGGCACGAACGCGCTGCTTCCGGTGGCGATCACGACCGCGTGGGTCGCCTGCAGCTCGGACGTCGTGCCGTCCGAGTGGGTGACCTCGACCGTGCGCGGGCCGGCGATGCGGCCGTGACCGCGGACCAGCTGGATGCCGGCGGAATCGAGCCACGCGACCTGGCCGGAGTCGTCCCAGTTGGCCGCGAACTGGTCGCGGCGCGCGAGGACCAGCGCGGGATCGAGGGCGCCGCTGACAGCGTGGCCGGCGGCCGGGAGCGCGCGGGCGGCGCGCAGTGCCGCGGCGTCGCGGAGCAGAGCCTTGGTCGGCATGCAGGCCCAGTACGAGCACTCGCCGCCGACGAGTTCGTGTTCGACGATCGCGGCGGTGAGGCCGCCCCGGACGGCGCGGTCGGCGATGTTTTCACCGACCGGGCCGCCGCCGATGATCACCACGTCCACTGCAGCGTTGTCGTTGGTCATGTCAGGCTGCCTTCGAGGTGATGCGGGAAAGCCGGATGGCGGAGATCAGGAAGAAGATGCCGCCGAGGATCGCGTAGCCGGCGACGTTGGTCAGCGAGGACTTGTCGCCGCCCGCCATCGCGATGAAGCTGCCGCCGGCGAGTACGGAGATGCCGCCACTGAGGATCATCGCCCACTGACCGCCGAGCCGGTAACGCAGAATCGCGACGATCAGCTGCACGAGGCCGGCGGTGATCGCCCAGGCGCCCCACACCCGCAGGACGGCGGGGATCCCGGAGGCGGCCGCGATCGCGAGACCGACGGTGGCGGCGAGGCTCAGCACCATGTTCACGTACAGCGGCGACTTCGGGCGGCTCGCACCCGAGGTCCGGAAGTCGATGATTGCCGCGGCGACGTCGAACAGCGGGTAGATCAGCAGCAGGACGACGGTCCCGGGGTTGATCGACGTGCCGATCAGCATCGTGAGGATCGCCCAGACGATGGCGAAGCCGAAGCGGACGAAGTACAGCGTGCGGAGCGCCTTGGTACCACTGACGGCGTCGGGGGCGGTGCCGACGACCTTGGACGAAGTGGACACGGGATCCTCTCAGAATCGCTAGATAGAACGATCGGTCTTCCTCAGCTTCTCTCGGCAATCGCCGGTTGTCAAGACCGATCGTTCTGTCTGCTATTCTCGAGTCAGATACCCGCACAGATCGGAGGCGAAGCGAATGTCAGAGGCGCGGTCGCGGCTGCTCGACACGGCCACCGGACTCTTCTATTCGGAGGGCATTCGGGCCGTCGGTATCGATCGGGTGGTCGCCGAGGGAAAGGTCACCCGAGCGACGCTGTACCGGCATTTCCCGAGCAAGGACGACCTGATCGTCGCGTACCTGGGTCAGGTCGACGCGGCCATCCGCGTCCAGGTCGACGCCGCCCGGGCGAAGAACTCGACACCCGAGGACGTGATCCGCGGCGTCGCGCAGTTCATCGCCGATGACATCCAGCGGGCCGGGTTCCGGGGGTGTGCGTTCCTCAACGCCGCCGCGGAGTACCCGGACCCCGACGACGCGGTCCACCGGGCCGTGCTGGCCCACCGGCAGTGGTTCCTGGACACGATGATCGAGCTGTTCACCGATCTGGGGAAGATCGACGCCGAGCCGGCCGCGCGGCACTTCGTCATGCTCCGCGACGGCGCGATGGCCGCCGGCTGCCTCACCGACCCGGAGCCCGTCCGGGAGACGTTCCTCCGCGGAGTCGAAGGCCTCCTCACGTACCGGAGCCGGGAGTCCGTCACCACCTGACCCTGACGGTCCGGTTGAATCGGAAGTCCGTGCCTGGACCTCGCGCGGGACGTGGCCGGCCGTCGCGTACTGGACGTCGGTTGCGGCTCCGGGCCGCTGCTGGCGGCGCTCCGCGACCATGGCGCGATCGTCAGCGGATTCGAGCTCAGCGCCGAGATGATCGACCTGGCCCGGCGGCGCGTCCTTGAGGCTTGCTGACCATCAGTTTGTCGGTATCAGCACGATCCGGCCGAACACGCTGCCGTCGTCCATCTGCCGGTGCGCGTCCGCAGCGCGCTCCAGCGGAAGTACGTCGTGAACCACCGGGGTGAGCTCGCCACGCGTCGTTGCCTCGAGCAACGCTTCGCGCACCTGGTTTCGGCGCTCGACCGGGATCGTGTCCAGGCTGAAGGTCGCCACCGACCGCGATTGCTGGAACGACCGGATCAGCACCTCCCCGAAGTTCGCGGCCGGGAATCCGCTGACCGCTCCGACCATCACCAGCCGCCCGTTCGGCGCCAGCTTGTCGATGAACACCGGTAGCTCCGGCCCGGCGACGATGTCCACAATCACGTCGTACTTCGTTCCGTGCGGGTCGGCGCCCGTGCGGTCGAGGACGTGCGTAGCGCCCAGTTGTTTGAGGCGCTGGGCGCGGGACTCGGACGAGGTGGTCACGGCGACGGAGCTGGCGCCGTTGCGGACGGCCAGCTCGATGGTTGCCAGGCCGATGCTCCCTGCGGCCCCGCGGATCAGGACGCTTTCGCCGGCGGTGAAGTGGGCGTGTTCGAGCGCGAAGTGCGCGACCGTTGCCGAGCTGCCGACGGCCACGGCGTCGACGAACGACAACGTGCTCGGGAGCTCGGTGATGTCGTCGAGGCGCGCGGTCACTTGGTCGGCGTACGCGCCGTCCCGGCCTGTGAAGGCCCACACCCGCCTCCCGACCCACACCGGATCGACCCCGTCGCCGGCCGCGATCACTACGCCGGCCGCTTCGCTGCCGAGCACTGTCCCCGGCGGGAAAATCTTCAGCAGTTCGCCTCGCCGTGCGACCACATCCACACCGCTGACACCGATCGCCTCCGTCCGGATCAGCACCTCACCGGCGGCCGGGGACGGCGCCGGCACGTCGACCACCTCCAAACCGGTCGGATCGCCGAACTCTCGGACCTGTACTGCTCGCACCATCGTTCTCCTTCGTCTTGCGGGTACGCTGACGGACGGTAGTGGACGGGGGCGTCCGGATACGGGAAGTGAGACAGAAGGGAAGCGCCGATGACTCAACTCCGCGCCGACGCGGAGGAGAACCGCGACCGCATCGTCACGGCGGCGCGGACACTGTTCGCCGAGACCGGGCTGTCGGTAGGCATGCGTGAGGTCGCCCGCCGCGCAGACGTCGGGCCGGCCACGCTGTATCGGCGGTTCCCGACGAAGCAGCACCTGATCGACGGGGCGTTCGCCCAGGAACTCGAACAATGCCGGCAGATCGTCGTCGACGCGTGCGCCGACCCGGATCCGTGGCGCGGGTTCTCGTCGGTCATCCGTGCGCTGACGATTCTGAACTCGCGGAACCGTGGATTCGTCGCCGCCTTCACGGCGCAGGACGCCGATGGGACGGTCCGGAGCACGATCGTCGCGCACCGGCAGAAGCTGCTTCCGGAGCTCGCGGACCTTGTCCGGCGAGCCCAAGCCGCCGGCGTGTTGCGTGCCGACTTCTCGATGGACGATCTGATGCTGCTTCTGCAGGCGGGGCGCGGGCTGTTCTCGGTGCGTCCCACCGAGCAGGCAGCGAATCGATTCGCGGAGATCGTCCTGGACGGGTTGCGCGCGCGGTGAGCTCGGCGGTGCAGAGGCGAGCGCGTGGTGAGTTGGGCGGTGCATATCGGTCGGGATGTGTCAGTGTGCGGGATGCGCACGCGGTGAATTCGGTGGTGCGGGTCGGTCGGGGTGTGTCAGTGTGCGGGGCATGGCCGAGGTCGTCGTACCGCTGACTGTCCGCGACGTCGTGGAGGACGACCTCCCGTCGCTGACGTGGTACGGCAACGCGACCGCCCTGGCCGCCGTGACCGAAGCAATCCGCCGAGCCCACCGCGGTGAGGTCGACTACCTCGCCGTCTGCACACCGTCCGGCCTGCCGGTCGCCGTCGGGGGAGCGGACTACACCAAACCACCCGGCGCGGCGACGATCTGGCAACTGGCCGTCCAAGCCGAACTCCGCTCCTGCGGCATCGGCACCGTCCTCATCAACGCCCTCGAAGACCGGATCCGCACCCGCGGCCTGACCTGGGCCGAACTAGGCATCGACAACAACCGCCCCCGCCCGCGCGCCCTGTACGAACGCCTCGGCTACACGGTCACCGGTACCGAACCCGGCGCCTGGAACGAGGAAGCCCCGGACGGAACCGTCACCCGCTACGAAACCACCATCACACTGCTGCGGAAGCAACTTACCTAGACGATTGGGACTGCACGGCCAGGTCTGGATTGGGTGGTCGTGGGCGGTGATGGACCCGAGGACGCTCGGGTGTGTGGCGTGTGTCAGGTCGACAGGAAGTCTCCCGTGCCAGGGGTCACAGCTGAGCGTGAATCAGACACCGAACACACCCGTCCCGCACCACACTAACTGTCGAGCGTGCCCACCTTCGGGCCGTGCATCAATCACCTGGGCGACCGGGTACGACGGTCGGCGCCGTCCACTCGGCCTGTCAACCTGGACCCCACACGCGGTGCGCGGCCTCGTCCTCGCCAGGCAGCTCACCGCCTCCACCACCGCAGCCGCGGTAGATCACGCGGTCCAACCCGAGGGGCTACGCGCCCGAACCCATCCCGATCTCCTGCGCGCCAGTTCCACGAGAGCCCTGGGCGTCAGTCGTCGGCGTGGTGTCCCAGGCGAGCTGGGGCCGTTCATCCACAGGACTCAGGCGAGGCGGGCGAACGGTGGCGCCGGGGCGGCTAGGTGGCTGCCGTTGCCGAGTTGGGCTGAGAGGCGCGTGGCGCCCCGCGGGCAGAGCGGGGTGAGCTCTGTGGTGATGGTGCGGCAAGTTCCGGCGACCCGGCTGAGGAGGCGGTGGATCAGGTGAGGGTCGGCGTCGGGCGTCTTGACGGTCTTCCAGGGTTCGGCGGCGTTGAGAAGTTGGTTGGCCAGGTTGACGGTGGCAACCAAGTGCGCGGTCGCGGCACGGAAGTCCGCCGTACTCAGGGCGGCGTCGACATTCGCCGGTAGGGCGGCGCAGGCGGCGTCGAGGGCGGTGCTGTCCCAGTTCGACCCCTTGACCACGTCGTTGTCGACGCAGAGCTTGCCCTCGTAGTACTTGTGCAGCAGCGTCGCGGTCCGATTGGCGAGGTTCCCCAGCCCGTTGGCGAGGTCGGTGTTGTACGCCTGCACGAGTCGCTCGACGGTGAACTCGGTGTCGCCCAGCAGCGGTACCTCCCGCGTGATCCACCAGCGCAACGCGTCCACGCCGTACGTCTCGACGAGGTTCACCGGATCCACGACGTTCCCGGTGCTTTTGGAGAGCTTCAGCCCGCCCACGTTGACGTAGTCGTGGACGTGGATCGTCGTCGGCAGCGGCTCACCGGCCGAGAGCAGCAGGCCGATCCAATACACGGCGTGAAAGCGCGTGATGCCCTTGCCGATGACGTGTACGCGGTCGCCGTGGCCGGCCCACCAGCGCCGGTAATCCTCGCCGCGGCGATCGACGCGAAGCGCGGTGAGGTAGTTCGCGAGCGCGTCCCACCACACGTAGATCACCTGACTCGGATCGCCCGGGACGGGGATTCCCCATCCGTCCGCGCGCTCGGCCGGGCGGGAGACGCTGAAGTCCTGCAGACCGCGGTCGAGCAGCGCGAGTACTTCGTTGCGCTTCTGGACCGGGTTGATCGTGATTGCGCCGGACGAGATCGCGTCCCGGATGCGCTCGCCGTACCGGGAGAGCCGGAAGAACCAATTGGTCTCGCTCACCTGTTCCGGCTCGGTGCCGTGTTCGGGACAGCGTCCGCCGACCAGTGCGTCCGGTTCGTAGAACTGCTCGCAGCCCACGCAGTACAGGCCGGTGTACGTCTGCCGATAAAAGTCGCCGGCTTCGGCGCAGCGACGCCATAGGTATTCGACGCCAGGGCGATGCCGTACGTCGGACGAGGTGCGGAGGTAGTCGTCGCAACTCAACTGCAGTACGTCCTGAAGCGCTTCAAAGCGATCCGCCGCGCGGCTCACGAAGTCAGCGACCGGCTCGCCGGCAGCTCGTGCTGCGAGAACGTTCTTCAAGGCGTGGTCGTCGGTGCCGGACAAGTACCGCACCGGTTGACCACGGAGCCGGCGATGACGCGCGAGTACGTCGGCCTGAATCAACTCGAGGGCGTGACCGAGATGCGGTGTCGCGTTGACGTACGGGATCGCGGTGGTGATGTAGTACGGGGTCATGAGTGGTTCTCCCTGGTACGTGACAGCAGGGGGTCCACATCGGTTCGGGCCCACCTGCTGTGGGCTCGAACTGTGCTGAAATCAGCGCACGCCGAAGTGGCCCACGAAGGGGCCCATCATTCGCTGCGCAGTCCACATGCCCGCGACGGTACGACCATGGCGAGGTCCGCGGCAAAGCATTTTCGCCCGACGCGGAGCTCGTCGGGCCGGCACCTTCCACAGCCGGGCGGCACCGTGGCCGTACTCGGGGGCTCGCTGGGAAACTTTTCGGCACCAGGTGAACATTTGTTTCCCAGCGAGCGATCAGCGGCCGGCCAGTTTGGCGACGGCGGGGGCGAGGGTTTCGGCGAAGTCGGCGCCGATGACGAAATAGGAGAAGCCGATTTCCTCGCGGCGGCGTTCGATCTCGTCGGCGGCCGCGGCGGCGTCGCTGGGGAGTACGACCAGCGAGTCGGCGGCGTGCAGGGCCGCGGTGTCGAGGGTGGATGGCGCCATGAACGGCGCGACCCGGTCGCCGACGACTGCCACGTGCTGAGAGAGTTCGACATCGCGGCGGGAGCTGATGGCACGCGCCCGCTGCGTGGTCGCCGTGCGGTCGGCGTCCGGCGGAAGCACGAACGTGACCCCGTCAGCAATCTCGAGCGCCAACGCGTCGGTCTTCGGCCCGGCGACTGCCATGATCACCGGCGTGTGCACCTCGGGGCCGTCGAACTCCCGCAACCGCTCAACGGTCTCCCGCATCCGCGCCCGGCGGTCGGCGTGGGAGACGGCGGGCAGCCCCAGCTCGGTCTCGATCCCGGGCCGTCCGGCGCCGAGTCCCATCTCGAAGCGCCCCTCGGTCAGCACGGACATCGAGTGTGCTTCCCACGCGGCGCTCCACGGTTCGCGGAGCGCCGCGGCGTACACCCACGAGCCGACCCGCAGGTCGGTCAGTGCGGCGGCAGTCGCGAGGGTCGGCGCGAGTGAAGGCTGCGACGTCGGTACGTCGGGCATCAGGAGCGTCGAGTATCCGCTGTCGGCGATCCGCCGCACGCGATCCCGCCACGCCGCGACGTCAGCGGTGATCGGGGCGACGACGCCGAATCGGAACGGCCTGGTGACTTGCTCGGACATCGCGGTTCTCCTCGGATCTGAGTGACGTTCACCCTGTCCACGAACGGCCTGGCCCCGATCCGACAACTCCGATCGAGGAAATTTCACGATTTCACAGAGCGGGAGCATCTTTCGGCTCGGCGCCGTCGAAGCTCAGGCGCATCACGGTCCGTGCACCGGCGTCACGGATTCTGACGAAGTCGCGGGCCTCGTACCACGCGAGGCGGCCCATCCAACTGTCGTTCTCCTCGGCCCGGCGGCTCGCCGTGGCATGCGGCGACAGCCTCGGCTTCGGGAATGCGTCGAGCGCTGTCGCACCCGACGCGCGCGCATGATCGATCGCCGCGTCCAGCAAGACGCCGGCGATCCCGGTCCCGCGGAGCTTCGGTTCGACGTAGAAGCAGGTCACGGCGAAGACGTTGCGATCACCGGGTAATGGGCCGTACTTCCGGGACCGCTCGAGCCGGCTGTGATCTTCACGCGGCGCCACGGCCACCCACCCAACGGGCCGACCGTCGAGGTATGCGAGGAGCCCCGGACGTTCGCCGCACTCGACGATGTCCTTCATGGCCGCCCGGCGCGGGCCTCGAGGACCTTGCTCGTCCCGCCATGCCATACACCAGCAATGCCCTGGAATCGGGATTCCGCCTCGCGGTCCCTTCCGCTCGAACAGCTGCACGAGATCGTCCCAGCGCTCGGGCGTGACGACCCGAATCTCCACAGCTGGGGAGGCCTCACTGTCGACGGGCATCGGGATCTCCAGGCGTACACCGGACGGTCGGCAGCATCGCCCAACCCAACCACCTCTTTGCCGACGGCATCAAGCCCCGGCGCACCGCGACGTACCGCCGCAGGTTACGGCAGCGGTTGCCCGGCGACGACGTCCGCGGCGCGCAGACTGTCGCGGCCGAGCGGTTGAAAGTTGATCTGGGTGCAGAGCAGTCCCGTCGAGACGCGCTCGACCACGCCCCATTCCCAGGTGGCCAGGGGATCGAGGCCTGTCCTGGCAGCCAGCCGGCGGGCCCGGGAGCGGTCGACGATCCACGGGTGAAAATCACGGTCGTCGCCGGGTCCGGTAAATTCGAGTTCGGCCCGCGATGCGGGCGGCAGCCGTACGTCGTCACCCAACCATCGACGTCGACCTACGGTTCCGAATCGGTGTGGATCTGGGCGGTTCGCGACTGTCCGGCCGGCGAGGTCACCGTGTTGATGAACAAGGACCTCACCGGGTCCGGCTACCCGCCGTATGTCGCAGGCGTCGAGGTCCGCGCCCGCGACGAGGTGTCCGCCCGGCAGTTCCTCGACTCGGTCGACTACCGCCGCGGCAGCTGACCGAGTCGAGGCCTGTCAGGCGGTGCTGTCAGGTGGTGCTGTCAGGCGGTGCGGTGGATGCCCGGGACGCCGTTGTACACCTCGAAACTGGCCGCGGTGAAGACCGGGTCGTCGTGGCGGGAGACCTTGTCGACGGCGCGGATATCGGCGTGCAGGCGGTTCGCGTTGAGGTCGCAGAGCACGTAGCCGCAGTGCAGGTCGGCCCACTTCAGTGCCGGGTTGACCCGCCGCCGGACCTGGCGGGCCTCGTTGGCCACCGGGTTGAAGTCCTGCGCGCTGGTGATCGACGTACTCGTCATCTCGGCGCCGATGACCCGTGACGTTGGGTCGTTCGTGTCGGCGGAGATGTCGGAGACGTAGCTGCAGTGCACGTCGCCGGACAGTACGACGAAGTTCGACGACGTACCGCGTGCCTGGGACGACGCGACGGTGTCGAACAGCCGCTGCTGGCCGGCCTGATAGCCGTCCCACGTGCCAGGAGCGAACGTTACCGGTGCTTCCGGGTCAGCAGCGGTGTTCAGTCGCGCCATCAGGATCTGCTGTGCGACCAGGTTCCAGCGGACGGGTTCGGCGCCGAAGCCGGCGGTGAACCACTGCTCCTGCTCGGCGCCGAGGATCTCGCGGGCCGGGTCGCGGCGTGGACCGTCGTCGGCAGCGGCTCCTCCGGCGACCTGCGGATCGCGGTACTGCCGCGTGTCGAGGACGTCGATCTGGGCCAGGCTGCCGTGCCGGAATCGCCGGTACAGGCGGGCGTCGGCGCCGCGCGGCGGCTGGGGCCAGCGCATCGGCATGAACTCCCAGTAGGCCCGGTACGCCGCCGCGCGCCGGTCGAGATCCGGCGTACCCCACGACTCGTAGTCGTTGGCGACCTCGTGGTCGTCCCAGGACAGGATCCAGGGCATGCTGCTGTGTGCAGCGAGCAGATCGGGATCCGTGCGGTACAACGCGTAGCGCAGGCGGTACTGGTTGAGGGTCATCGTGGTCGGGACGACCTCGGCGGGCAGGTTCGGATCGATGAGGCGTCCGACGGCGAGCTGCTGAACCGGGTACTCGTACAGGTAGTCGCCGACGAAGAGCATCAGTTCGGCATCGCGATCGACGACGTCGGCCATGGTCTGGAAGTACCCGGCGCGCCAGTTCTGGCAGGAGGCCACCGCGAACCGCAGCGGACGCATCGACTCCCGGGGTGGCATCGTGCGCGTCCGGCCGACCTCGCTGAGGTGGCTGCCGGCGCGGAAGCGGTACCAGTACTCCCGTCCGGGGCGCAGACCGCTGACGTCGACATGCACCGTGTGAGAGGTGTCGGGGTTGGTCGTGACCGTGCCGGACCGTACCACGCGGTGGAAGCGCGCGTCCTCGGCGACCTGCCAGTCGACCCGGACGTTGGCACCCTCGTCCAGCCCGCCGTTCGGCAGCAGCGGCGTCGGCGCGATCCGCGTCCAGATCACGACCGCGTCCTGCACCGGGTCGCCGGAGGCCACGCCCTGGGTGAACGGGTACGGCAGTGCGCCGTCGCTGGTCGCGGCGGCCGGCCGCGGCAGACCGAGGCTGAACGCGAGCGCCGCGGCGCTGCCGCCGGCGAGGCTGAGGAACCGACGGCGATCCGTCGCGGGCAGCGTCCGAAACGAGGTCCTGGGAGTCATGGCGCTGGACCCTAGCAGCGGGCCTGTCTATGCCGGAACCTCTCAGAACCCACGAACGAAATCGATTTCTGAGCATCGGGTGTGCAAGGCTGACGGATCCTGTGCGAGCACCTCGACGGCGCTCGCGGCTACTGCTGCTGCCGTGTCATGGATCCGAGCGCAGCGTTGCGGGACGTTTCGGTCGGCTTTGCGCTCTGAGTTCGGCGGCGCGGTCCGGTGCGATGGCGCCCAGCTGTACGCCGAGTTCGATCGACCGGGCCCGTTGCTCCCGCGCCTCGTCGAATCGGCCGAGGTCGTGCAGGACGTCGGCGAGGTCCCACGCGCGAGCAGCTTCCCGCAGGCTCATGCCGACGCGGGCGCTCACGTCGGCGGCGTCGGCGAAGTACGACGCGGCCTCCTCGACGTGCCCGAACCGCTGGCAGAGCTCGCCCAGCTTGCCGAGCGCGCGCCCGATGCCGGTCGTACTGCGGTGTGTCAGGTACAACCGCAGCGTCTGATCCAACCGCCGGCGCGCCTCACGATAGTCGCCGCCATCGGCAAGCAGCTCCGCCATCGCGGCGAGTGCGTTGGCCTCGGCACGGTACTCGTTGACCTGCCGGGCGAGCTCACGAGCCCTCTGCAGATGACTGAACCCCGCCTCCCGGTCCGAGCCGTCGGCCAGCAACACCAGCGCGTCGGCCTCCAGGTACTGCTCGCCGCGTGCGCGGAACGCCTCGACGGCCTGCCGCAGCACCACCCTGGCCTTGTCCTGCAGCCCCAGATGCCGGTACACCAGCCCGAGATCCCGCCGTACATGCGCGAGGTCCGCCTCCTCACCGGTCTCGACGGCGAGCTCGCAGATCTCCCGGCGCTCCTGCCAGCAGCCCTGGCTTCCGACGGGTACGTGTGCCGCGAGCGCGTACGCCGTGATCGTGGCCGGCGACTGCGCTGCGGCCAACTGGGCGACGCGGACGAGGTTGCCGCTCTCGGCGCGGATCCACTCGATGAACTGCCGGCGGTCGGCGCCGGGCAGACCGCGCGTCCGCAGCCGGTCGGGCGGAAGTCCGGTGGTCCAGCGCCAGGTCGAGTGCGGCGCGTACAGCCTCGACGCGTCGCGCAGGGTCGCGAGATAGAAGTGCACGAACCGTTCGGCCGCCTCGTGACGTTCCGCGGCCGGCAGCTGGGCGGAGCGTTCGCGGGCGTCGAGGCGGACCAGGTCGTGTACGGCGTACCGATCACCGGCGCCGGGCTCGAGCAACCTCGCCTCGACCAGCCGATCGAGATCGCGATGGACCGCGGCGGGTGCGCGACCGTCGAGAGCGTTGGCGGCCGCGAGGCCGAGGTCGTCCACGGCGAGTGAGCCGATCAGCCGCAACAGCCGGTCGGCGGTGCCGCCGAGTCCTTGCCAGCCGACGGCGAGGCTCGCGCGGACGGCGAGGTCGCCGTACCGCAGCTCGTCCAACCGCCCGCGCTCATCACTCAGCCGATCGGCGAACGCGGCCAGCGTCCAGTCGGGGCGGCCGATCAACCGGGCACCGGCGATCTTCACCGCAAGGGGCAGTCCGCCGCACTGCCGCACCAGGCCGGCCGCGGCATCCGGCTCGGCTGCCACCCGCTCGCGGCCGATCATCCGGGCCAGCAGTTCGATGGAACGGTGTTCGTCCATGCCGCCGATCGCGTGATGGTCGGCATCTTCGAGGTCCGCGAGTACGGCACGGCTCGTGACGATCGTCGTCGCGTCGGGCCCGGCCGGGAGACCTGCGGTCAGAGGGATCAGTCGGGGACGAACAAGGGGACCTCGTGCATGGGACAGCACATCATGCACAACAAGTTCTTCCTGTTCAAGGAAGTGGACGGCGCCCAGAACGTCGTCGTACAGACCAGCGCGAACCTGAACGCGACGTCCGGCACCAACATGTGGAACACGGCGTACGTCGTACCGGACGCGTGGCTGTACTCGAAGTACGACGCCTACTTCACCGATCTCGCCGACGGCTCCGCGGCAGGCCCCACCGACAACGACTACTACAACACGTTCCGTTCCGAGCACAACCCGGCCAACACGAAGTACGCGATGAACGTTTCGCCGCGGGCCGCGGGCAACACCTACCTTGACGTGCTGAACGCTGTACGGTGCACCGGAAACACGTCCGGCGGCACCGACCGCGATCACCGCACCATCGTGCGGGTCGCGACGATGCAGATCGCCGGGCAGAACGGGATCGACATCGCCAAACGGCTGTGGGATCTGGACAACCAGGGCTGTTACGTCGACATCGTGGCGGACGAGATCTCGTTGATGGAATCGCGCGACGACACCAAGCATGCGCTGGAGTACCTGCTGCGTCGGCCCATCGGTTACCACGGTCCAGAGGTCCGCGAGTTCAGCGGCAGCCAATGCGGTGTACATCAGAAGAACCTTCTGATCGATGGTTTCTTCGACGGCAAACCCAATCAAAAGATCGTTGTCACCGGCAGCCACAACATGAACAACAAGTCGCCGCGGTACAACGACGAGGTCATTCTGCGGATCAATTCGGCGGCCGTGCACGAGAAGTTCAAGGAGGCGTTCTTCACGCTGCGCGCCGGTGCCGCGATCACCTGGCAAACCAGCAAGAACGACGTCGAGCCCAAGCGTGACCCGGAGTACAACTGCAAGTAGCGGGGGTCTGTTGTACCCGGGTTCATCCACGAGCGCGATCCGCAGCCCACACCGGGGCGGCGGATCGCGCTTGCTGGGCGGTGGGGGCGACTAATCGGCTCGCTCCGACGTCTTGGGTGTGGAAGATTGCGTCTCGTGAACGACGAATTGGTTCAACGGCTCGCGGCCGTTCCGGGGGTCGTAGCGGTCGTTCTGGGCGGGAGTCGAGCCCGTGGCGAGCATCGGCCCGACAGCGACACCGACCTTGGAATCTATTACCGCGGTCGCCTGGACATCGATGCGCTGCGGGCGCTGGCGGCTGAGGTCGCCTCGAAGTACGAGGTGTTCGGCGTGGGGGACTGGGGCCCCTGGGTGAACGGCGGCGCGTGGCTCACGGTCGACGGGCAGGCGGTCGATTGGATCTACCGGGATCTGGACCGCGTGCAGCGCGTCTGGGAGGACTGCCGCGCCGGTCGCTTCACGATCGAACGTCAGGTCGGCCACCCGCTGGGCTTCTACAGCCATACGTACGCCGGCGAGGTCGCGATGTGCCAGGTACTGGCCGACTCGACCGGTGAACTCACCAAGCTGCGGGAAGCGATCCGGCAGTACCCCGAGGCGCTCGGAGACGCGCTGGTCGATGCCTTGTGGGAGGCGGAGTTCTCGATCGTCGGCGCGCGGAAGGTGCCGAACGACAGGGTCTATGTGGCGGGCTGCTTGTTCCGCGCCATCGGCGTGATGGCTCAGGCACTCCACGGCCACGCGCGTCGATGGACGATCAACGAGAAGGGCCTCGTCGCCTCCGCCGCACGGTTGCCGCAGGCACCGGATGACTTCAAGGCACTGGCAGAACGAGCCGTGACCGATCTCGACCTCGCCGCCGACCTCCTCGAAGTCGTCCGCGCACGCCTCTGCGGGAGCGCTTCGTGACAGTCAAGTTCTCTGAGGTGGTCTCGGGCTGCCCTGCGCGCGGCTCGGAACTGCGTTGCTGCGGAACGCACAGTCACCACTCGGGCGCCTTCCACGAGGGTTTCCCGACAACTTAGGAGACTTTTCCCCTCAAACACGGGTAAGTCTCCTAAGTCGGTACTGCGCACTCACCCAGCGCGCTGCCTGGCACGTCGGACTTGCTAGCGTCCGTGATCATGGAGTCGCGGATGGTTCCGGTGGACGGCGTTGGGCTGCACGTCGGCGTAACTGGTGAGGGACGCGATCTGCTTGTCCTGACCGGTGGGCCGGGGTGTGTGCAGTACCTCGAACATGACGAGCTCTCACCTCCTGGTCACCGCGCTTGGTATCCGGAACCGCGCGGAGTCGGTCGCTCCGAAGGCGGCCCACACACGATGGAGCGAGCGATCGCTGACCTCGAAGGCATCCGAGCGGCCGTCGGCGTGGACCGCTGGGTGGTGTTGGGGCACTCCTGGGGGTGTGACCTGGGTGTGCGCTACGCGGTCGAGCATCCGGAGGCCGTGATCGGCGTGATCGGTATCGCGGGACGCGGGCCCCAGCGTGATCGCAGCTGGTCCGAGGCATACGAGGCAGGTAAGGCCTCAGAGCCGGTCGTCGCGATCGACTGGGTGCCGGAAGTGCACGCGGCGCTCGGAAGTTCGTTCAAGGACTGGATTCGTCAACCCGATCTGTGGCGAGGTCTGGCCGACTGTGAGGTGCCGATGCATTTCATCGCCGCCGGCGACGACATCCGGCCGTCGTGGCCGTTGGCCCAGCTTGCGGCGCTGGTGCCCCGCGGAAGGTTCTCGACGGTGCCCGGCGTACCCCATGACTTCTGGTCCACCCACCCCGAGGTGTGGACCCAGACCGTCATCAAAGCCTGCGCTAGTTGGACACCGTCACTCTGATCTGAACCTTGTTGTGGTCCGAAGGGAACTGCGCGGGCACCAGGTCTGCGTCGGGCGGCTTGTTCGTCCAGCCTTCGACGGCGACCACGTTGGTGGTTTCACCCTGCGCTCGGGAGACGAAGATCTGATCGATGTGGTTGCCGTTGCAACCGACGGGCGGAACCGAGGTGCAGCTCTGGCGCTGGAAGTCGTTGAAGGTGTCGTACGCCGCCCCGGACTTCTCAACGGCCACAGTGAAGGCATTGGTACGCAGCCGCGCGTTCCACAGGTAGTCGTTGAGCGGCCGCATGGTGCCGTCGCTGCTTCGGTAGGCGGCCGGGATCGTGACACCGACGGCCGCGTCTGCCAGCGACGGGTAGCGCGTGCCATTGGTGTTGAAGTCACCAGTGAGGAAGTCAGGGGAGTCGTGGCCGGCCCATGCGCTGTAGCGGGCGTCGGCGAACAGGTCGTCCAACTCTCGGAAGCGCTGGATCTGGCCCCTCACGGGGTCGCTGGCTTCACCCGGCCTGGTACCGCCGCCCTGAATTGGCACATCCTTCGTGCTCGAGCACACGCCGGCACTGTTCACCGTGGCATCAAGGTCGTACGTGGTGAGACCGCACTTCGACGAGGTGAGATGGACGTTCGCGACGACGATCTCGCGCCCACTCGCGATGTGCTTGAGGGCGACCCAGCTCGCGGTCTTGCCGGCCGATGCGCCCCCGACGACAACCGTTCCGGACGCGATCCTTCCACTGCTGTCGGTGAGGATCTGGAAGGACGCGCTCTTCCAGTAGATCGGTCGGGAGTTCGTCGCGTAGTCGGCCGCTGTTGTGTAGCCGTGGGACTGCATGCCATTCCGGAAATCGGTGCGCCTCGTGCTGTTGCTGCCGGCTTCCTGGATACCGATGACATCGGGAGCGAAGGAGCCGATCTCACGGAGCAGGTTTGTCCTCTGAGACGGCCAGGTTGCGCTGTCCGTCGTATTGGCATGAATGTTGTAGGTTCCGACGCGGAGCGTGGCGGACGGCGCAGCCGCTGCCGCGGCACTCGCCGGCGCCGAAGTCGCCACCAGAACAGTCGACATCAGTCCCGCTGCGACGAGGGCCTTCAGGCACGACGATGCAAGCGGGCGTGTCATTGACCTGCGCACTCGAGAGACGTTCACCGTTCGGCCCCCAGCGGTCGTCGGATGGTGCGCCCACCTATAGATGATCGATGCCCGGGGAATCGATATCCGGCGCGGCGTCGTGCCTTCGACCTGCTCGACCGTAGAGTCGGTTGATGGACTGGCAGGCGTGGCACCGGCAGTACGACGACCCTGAATCCGCGCTGTCGCGGCGGCTGGAGGCGGTGCAGGCGCAGATCCGGGACGCACTCGACCGTGCCCCCGCCGGATCTGTGCCGGTGATCAAGCTGTGTGCGGGGGAGGGCCGGGACATCCTCGGTGTCCTGGAAGATCACCCACGTCGTGCCGATGTAGGTGCCCGCCTCGTCGAACTGGATCCTGTGCTGGCAGCCACCGCCCGGGCGCGGGCTCCGGAGCAGGTCGAGGTGATCACGGGCGACGCGTCCCTGACTGACCACTACGACGGGATGGTGCTGGCCGAACTCGTACTGCTGTGCGGGATCTTCGGCAACATCACCAACCAGGACATCGAGCGGACGATCGCGGCCTGCCCGCAGCTCTGCCGGACCGGTGCGACTGTCATCTGGACCCGTCAGCGCGACGATCCGGACCTGGTGCCAACGATCTGCGACTGGTTCGAGCAGCGTGGCTTCGAGCGTGTGTGGCTGTCGGCCCCTGACGCCGGATTCGGCGTCGGTGCCCACCGCTTCACCGGCGCCCCGGAGCCTCTGGTCACACGTCAGAGCCTGTTCAGTTTCGTTCCGGGCGGAAGGTGAGCGAGCCGAGCGCTAGCTGTTCAGGCTCCCTCAGGACGGTCTCCCCGCCCAATGACCAAACGCCGATAATGGACATTATGTCAACTAGTGGCGTGCGGTGTGCGTCTGATGAGCCGTTTCGAAGCGGTACGGCCGCTACCCTGCTGGAGCTGCTCGCCGGTCGCGATTGTTGACAGTGAGTGATCTTGGGCGTCAGGATGCGGGGGTTGCTGAATGAGGGCGCGCCGGCACTCGCCGAAGGGGCCATGCCCACCTCGAAAACTGTTCGACGTGCGTCCATGACCAATTTCGAGAACCTGCGGAAGCAAGCGCGGCAGCTGGTGCGATGGCATCAGCAGCGTAATTATGCCGTCGCGTCGCGAATTCGTGCAGCGTTGCCGCGGTACGACCGCTTGAGTGATGAGCAAATCCTTGCACAGCGCTTTGTGCTTGCCGACGCTCAACTGTTGCTCGCTCGCGAAGCTGGTTTCGAATCATGGGCCACATTCAAGGCAGGAGTAGCCCAGATGCCCCAGGCAACCTCAGCATCCATTTCCGGCGCCCCGACGAGGCCGGTTCTCACCCAGGCCGAACCACAGCTGTTCGTGTCCGACATCGACGCGGCCTGCGCGTTCTTCGAGCAGAAGCTCGGCTTCAGCGTGGGATTCAAGCACGGGGATCCGCCGTACTACGGTCAGGTACGTCGAGATCACGTCAGTCTCAATCTCCGTTGCGTCAGTGACCCAGTCTTCAAAGACACCATCAGGGAAGACGACGAGCTGCTCGCGGCGGCGATCACTGTCGAGAATGTCAAAGCGCTGTACGCCGAGTACGTCGCGGCTGATGTCGACTTCCACCAGACGCTGAAGCGTCAACCCTGGGGCGCGAATCAGTTCGTCGTTCGAGATTGCGACGGCAACCTGATCCTTTTCGGCGGACAGTGAGCAGCACTCCCTGACTAATCTGCTTCTTCACCGGCTGCGAGTCGTCGGAGGTGGCCACGGCCCCGATATCAACCGCAATTCTGAGCCCTACTCCCCCGCGGGGTTCGCAGCAAGTCTTCGATTAATTGAATAGCCACGGGCGCAGGAGGCCTGTTAGAAACCTCGGTATGGCGGATCGCGGGATCGTTGTGGTGGGAGCGGGAATCGTCGGCGCGTCGGTGGCGTACCACCTGGCTGGGCGTGGGCGTGCGGTGACGTTGATCGATGCGGGATTGCCGGCGTCGGGTGCGACGCGGGCGTCGTTCGCGTGGATCGGACGGCCGGTGAGCAGTGATCTGCCGTCGGCGCCGCTGCGGTACCTGGCGGTGGACGAGTACCACAGGCTCGAGGCCGAGCTTCCCGAGCTGGCGATCCGCTGGACCGGTGCGCTGAGCTGGGACGGCTTCGACGACAACCCCGGCCCGGCGACCGACGACGTACGGAGCCTCGAGCCGAAGTTGGCTACTCCCCCGCCACAGGCCTTCCACCATCCCGATGACGGCGCGCTGGACCCGATCGCGGCGACCGAGACGCTCGCACGCGCCGCCGGCCAGCGTGGCGCGCGGATACTACTGGGCACGCCGGTCACCGCACTGATTCACGAGAACGAATCAGTCACGGGCGTCCAAACAACGGCAGGGACCATTCCGGCTGAGACCGTTGTGTTGGCCGCCGGCACGGGCTCGGTCGCATTGTGCACGAGTATCGGCGTAAATCTCCCCGTCGAACCTGCGCCCGCCATTCTCGTCAAACTGCGAGCAACGCCAGGATTGGTACAGGCAATTGTCGCGACACCGTCACTCGAAGCGCGGCAACTCGACGACGGTACGATCCTCGCGCCCACGGCGTACAGCGGCGAATCAGATCATCAAGCGCTGCAAGCGACAGCTCAGCAGGTCCGCGACCGGATCGCGAAGGCGTTCGAAGGTGCCGAGGACGCTGAAGTGGTGTCCGTCGAGGTCGGTTGGCGACCGATGCCCGCCGACGACGAGCCGATCATCGGCCGCCCGGAGGGCACCGACGGCCTGTACGTCACCGTCATGCACTCAGCCATCACCCTGGCCGCCGCCGTCGGCCGTCTCGCCGCCGATGAGATCGTCACCGGACAAGAAGCGCCCGAGCTGGCCGGCTGCCGGCCCAGTCGCTTCGCTTGAACCCGTCTCGAGCAACCCAGCCCGGAGGACTTTGTGAATCTGATCGCAAATAGGTATCGCCCGATGCCATAGTCCTGCAAGGATCATCGCATGGCCGTACTGGCGTGGTTGGACAGGACGACCGACACCTGGAAGCCGCCCGCGCCCAAGGACCTTGCCACCCCGTACCGCTTCCTGTTCTGGCTGACGCGCCAACAGGCACGACGCACCGCAGCAGGCGCCGTCCTGGGCACGCTCTGGACGGTAGGTCTGGCCGTCCCGCCGTGGGTCCTCTCGCGTGTGGTCGACGACGGCCTGATCCCCCGCAACCCCGCTGCGCTCGTCACCTGGACCCTCATTCTGCTCGCCGTCGGCGTACTCAACGCGCTGCTCGGTATCGCGCGCCACCGCACTATGACGAAGGTGCGCATGGACGCCTCGTTCCGCACCGTCCGCGCGACGGTGTGGCACACGTCCCGCCTCGGCGCATCGCTGACGCGGCACGTGAGCGCCGGCGAGGTCGTGACGGTCGGGATCTCCGACGTGTACGTCGTCGCGCAGGCGCTGACCGTCACCGGTCCTGGGGTCGGAGCGGTCATCGGGTACGCCGTTGTAGCCGTCGTGCTGTTCACGATCTCGCCGCTGCTCGCGGTCGTCGTTCTCGCCGGCGTCCCGCTGCTGGCCGTCGCCCTCGGCCCGCTCCTGCACCGGATCGAACGCACCGGCGGCGAGTACCGCAGCCACCAGGGCCGCCTGACCACGCGCCTCGTCGACGCACTCGCCGGGCTCCGCGTCCTCAACGGCCTCGGCGGAAAGGCGTTCGTCGCCGAGCGGTACGACGAGCAGTCGCAGCGACTGGTACAGCGTGGATACCGGGTTGCGGGCCCGTCGAGTTGGGTCGGCGCTGTGTCGACGGGGCTGCCCGCGCTGTTCCTGGCGGCCGTGGTGTGGCTGTCGGCCCGCCTCGCCGCGATGAACGAAATCACGATCGGTGATGTCGTCGCGGTCTACGGATATGTCGCCGTCCTCGTCGTACCGGTCGCGTTCTTCATCGAGGGCGGCGGTGACATCGCGCGCGCCCGCGTGGCCGGCCGGCGCATCATCGACCTGCTCAACCTCCCCGTTGCCCACGACAACGACCGCGCGCGGTCCGGCGTCCCATCGAGGAACGGCCCCTTGGACGACCCCGCGTCAGGCGTCACCATCCGCCCGGGCCTGCTCACAGCGCTGATCGCGCCGAGCCCGGCGGAGACGCGCGGGGTGGTCGAACGACTAGGACAGGTGGTTGCGGACACAGCCACGACCTGGGCCGACGCGCGCATCGCCGATCTCGCGCGCGCCGAGCTCAGGCGCCGGATGGTCGTCGCCGACAACGACGCCGAACTCTTCGCCGGGACGGTCCGCGACATCGTGTCCGGACGCCTGGACGCTGACGACGAAGCGATCCACGCGGCGATCCGAGCGGCCGTCGCTGAGGACATCGTCGAGGCACTCCCCCACGGCCTCGACTCGGAGCTCGCCGCCGGCGGCAGCGACCTGTCCGGCGGTCAGCGGCAGCGCATCCGCCTCGCCCGCGCGCTGTACGCCGAACCCGACGTACTGCTCGCCGTGGAACCCACCTCAGCCGTCGACGCCACCACCGAAGCGGCGATGATCGACCGGATCCGTGCCGCACGACGGAGCCGTACGACGGTACTCACCACGACCTCACCACTCGTCCTCGACCGCGCCGACGAAGTCGTCGTCCTGACGGACGGGAAGGTCTCCGCGATCGGTCGGCACGCGGACCTTCTGCGCACCGACTCCTGCTACCGCGACCTCGTGTCCCGCGCCCAGACCACGGCCGACGATGAGTAGACAACTGCCGATCGCCACCCCACGTGAGGTACGCACGGCCCTGATGCGCGACCTCCGTGCGGACCGCAAGGCCGTCGCCGCGATCGTCCTCGTCAACGCCTTCGCCTCGGCCGCGGGACTCGTGGGTCCTTGGCTGCTCGGCCGGATCATCGACACGATCCAGTCCGGCGCGGGCGACGTACTCGGCACGGTGGACCGCCTGGCGCTCGGCGCGCTGCTGTTCACCGTCGTACAAACGCTGCTCGGCCGCTGGGCGCTGCAGCTCGGCTTCCGGTACGGCGAGCGCACGGCGGCGCGCGTTCGTGAGCGGTTCCTGCAGCGGACCCTTGCGCTGCCGCCGCGGGAGGCGGACCACCTGCCGGCCGGCGACCTGATCGCCCGTGGCAGCACCGACGCGTCCCTGGTCGCGACGACGTTGCGGTCGGCGGTGCCGGAGGTGCTGGTAGCGCTCATGCATGCACTGTTCCTCGTCGTCGCGGTGCTCGTGCTGGACTTTCGCCTCGGGCTCTGCGGGTTGTTGTGCTTGCTCGGCGTAGGAGTTGCGGTGCGCTGGTACCTGCGCCGCGCGCGTCCGGCGTACCTGGCGGTCGCGGCCACCGGTGCGGAACTCGCCGATGTCATCGCCAGTACGGCGAAAGGCGCGCGGACCGTCGAGCTCCTCGGCCTCGAGGAGCGTCGGCGACAGGCCACGGAAGCCGTCATCGGCGAGGCACGGACCGCGCGGCTCAACGCACTGTGGCTGCGGACCGTACTGTTTCCGTCGGCCGAGGTTTCGCTCGCGCTCCCGGTCGTCGGCGTCCTGCTGGTCGGCGGCGCCCTCTACCTGAACGATCTTGTCAGCCTCGGCATCGTCGTGACGGCGACGGTGTACTTGCGTCAGCTCGTCGGTCCGCTCGACACGCTGATGCTGTGGATCGAGCAGCTTCAGGGCGCCGCCGCGTCGTACGCCCGCGTCGAGGGGCTGGCCGGCGTACCCGCTGCGGACCGGCTCCCGTCGGCTGCGGTCGGCGACCGGATCCGGGTGAGCGACGCGTATTTCAGCTACACCGGCGCTCGCGACGTCCTTCGCGGGGTCGAATTGGCGGTTGAGCCTGGCGAACGGCTGGCGATCGTCGGCACGTCGGGTGCCGGGAAGTCGACGCTCGCGCGCCTGCTCGCCGGTCTCGATCGGCCGCGCGCCGGTGCGGTGACGATCGGCGGCGTACCGGTCGCCGATCTGCCGCCTGACCAGCTGCGCGAGCACGTCGTCCTGCTCACTCAGGATCATCACGTCTTCCACGACACGGTGCGCGACAACCTGCGGATCGCGCGGCCGGACGCTTCGGACGACGAGCTGTACGGCGCGTTGGATGCAGTCGGCGCTGCATGGGGGCGGGAGCTGCCGCGCGGGCTGGACACCGAGATCGGACCGCACTTCACGCTCGACGATGCGGGCGCGCAGCAGCTGTCGCTCGCCCGGGTCGTGCTGGCCGACCCGCACACCGTGATCCTGGACGAGGCCACGTCGCTCCTCGATCCGCGGACGGCACGGCGGACGGAGCGGTCGTTGGCGGCGGTACTGCGGGGTCGTACGGTGATCGCGATCGCGCACCGGCTGCAGACCGCCCATGACGCGGACCGCATCGCGGTGATGGAAGCCGGCGAACTCGTCGAGCTCGGCAGTCACGACGAGCTGGTGCGCGCGGACGGCGTCTACGGCCGGCTCTGGCGAACCTGGCACACCGACGGCCTCGGCTGAACGCACGCCCTCAGCCGAGTTGGCGGCCGTAGCGTGCCAGGCAGTGCCAGACGTACTTGATTGCTTGGGGTTTGTGGCTGCCGGAGCGGGCCGCGATGCCGAGTCGCTCCGGGGTGAGCCAGGTCGTCGACAACCGCGCCATCAGCCAGCCTGCAGAGTCGCGCGAGACAGTGCGCATCACCGAAATCCCTCGGATCGCGGGCAGAGTCCGGATAGCAGAATGTCGCGCGTTCGATCATCTCCGGTTTCAGCCTCAGATACGACGACCCGAAACGCATCGCCCCGCCGTAGACAAACGATAAATGCCGTCCGCAACCATCGATTCGATGACTGTGCGTTCGCCGTGCGGCCAATTGGGATGGAATTGCACAGTAAGCATCACATCGGCCCGGTTTCGCGTCCGTCGGCGTCGACCACGATGATGCGCAACGCCTCGTCGTACCGACCGCTGGAAATCCAATGTGCGACGGCAATTCGACCGGTCGGCGGCATCTCGAGCGCGGCGAAGTTCGCGGTCAGGTCGAACCATTGCAGATCGCCCTCGGTGCAGTGCGTCGGCACTGGCGCGGTTGGGCGAAGGTTGGCGGTGAAGTAATACGTCGTACGCACCTCGGCGCCGGTGTCGCGGACGGCGACGTATCGCAGCGCAAGATCCGTGATGTCGTCAGCGGTCACGCCGACCTCCTCGTCCAGCTCGCGGAGAGCGGCCGCGGTCGGGTCCGTGAGCTCGTCCGGCTCGATGTGGCCGCCGATGCCGACCCAGGAATCCGGGATCGCGCGCGACCCGCGCCGGTAGAGAAGGAGCACTCTCCCCTCCCGGACGAGGAGGACCGACGTCAGGTGCCGCGCGGTACGCAGCGTCATGTCAGACGTTGATGTCGAAGCCGAGATCGAGATCTGTGGCCGCTTGGCCGCCGCGGATACCCCAGTTCGACGTCGGGTGGTCGCGGACGAGGATCGTGACGTGGTCGGCGGGGATGCCGAACGGCTTCAGGTTGCCGACGATCTCCGTGTACAGCGTGCGCTTGGCGTCGAGCGACCGGCCGGCGAAGCAGTCGACGGTGACGAGCGTGAAGTACTCGGGTTCGGTCAGCCGCGGTGAACACGCGAACCGGTGCGGCGCGTGGACGACCAGGCGCACATCCTTGTCCTGCGGCGGGATCCGGAACGAGGTGACCAGCGCGCGATGCACCGCATCGATCAGTTCGGCCTCCTCGGCTTCGGTGTACTCACGACGGACCTCGATCTGAGCGCTCGGCATCCTCGACGCATCCCTTCTGTCAGGTTCGCTGCCCCGACCTCACCATGATCCGCCGTGGACGGGCGACCGATTTTGTCGGCGGCGCCCGGCACAATCGGCCGGCATGACGAGAGTGCCCCGCGCAGCTGCGGTCGTGATCGAGGCGGGCCGAGTGCTGATCATCAGGCGCTACTTGCAGGAGACCTCGTCCGCTGAGTGCGTCATGTGCGAGTACGGCGGCGCGCCCGGGCCTCGGTGTGACGGCCATCGGTACGCCGTCCTGCCCGGCGGGCATGTCGAATCGGGCGAGTCAGCCGCGGCGGCCGCACTGCGCGAACTCGAGGAAGAGACGACTCTCCTCGGCGGGATCGATGAGCTGCTGTGGACCGGCACGCACAACGGGCGTCCCTCGTACTACTTCCGCGTCACCGACGTGCGCGGCGTACCGCGGTTGTCGGGCGACGAAGCGATCGTGCATTGCGCTACCAATCACTTCGAGCTCGTGTGGGCAGACGCGGATGAACTGGAGCGCGCCGGAATCTATCCGCCCGATCTCCGGTCGCGGCTTCCGCGGCTACTTGAGGTGGGCGACCATCCTGGTTAGGCCGAGAAGCTCTCCTCGGTCGGCCCGCAGCATGATCCGGCATCTCGGGATCTCGAATGTCCGGGTCGCGCACTTGCACGAGGCGCTGGCGATCGCGCCGGTGGTCGCGGTGCAGAACAGGTACAGCGTCGGATTCGGACGAGTGAACGACGAGATGATCGACGTGTGCGGTGAGCTCGGCATCGTGTTCGTGCCGTTCTTCGCGGTGGAACGAGTTGAAGACGCCGCCGATCGTGGTGGCCGCAGAGTCGCGGGAGGCCGGTGGGGTCGCGGCGCCCGACGCGGCACAGGAGATCGCCGACCGGCACGGCGCGACGGTCGCCCAGGTCCTGGCCTGGACCTTGAGCCGAGGACCCCACGTACTCGCCATTCCAGGCACGTCCAGCCCTGACCACCTCGAGGAAAACCTCCGCGCCGGTACCCTCGCCCTCTCCCCGGACTATCTGACCACCCTCACCTCCATCACCGACTGATCACCTTCCACTTTGTGCACGACGTACGTACGAAACGCGCCGCGCGGTGCGGATCTGGTGCACAAAGTGGACCGACCGCGCCCGGCCGGTGCGGATCTGGTGCACAAAGTGGTCGGGCGTCGGCGTGCGGGTCCCACTTTGTGCACGACGTCCGTACCAAGGGCGCCTCGCGATACGGATCTCATGCACAAGGTGACCGAGCGCGCCTGCCGGTACGGATCTGGTGCACAAAGTGGTCGTCAGCCGCGAGGGCCGTGCTGGAGGATGGGGCGGGTGCTGAGGACTGTGTTGTTCGATCTGGACGGGACGTTGGTCGATCAGGAGGGAGCGGCCGCCGCGGCTGTCGTGCAGTGGGCAGCCGAATACGGGATCACGGATGCAGCGGTCGCGGCGCGGTGGGCAGCGATTTCGGAGAAGCACTACCGCAGGTTTCAGAGCAGGGAGCTGACGTTCGACGAGCAGCGGCGGCGTCGGGTGCGTGAGTTCCTCAACTCCGACGCAACTGACGCTGAGGCGGACGCGATGTTCGAGGGCTATGTCTGGCGGTACGAAGCGGGCTGGACCGTCTACCCCGACGCCGTACCGGGGATGCGCGCGGTCCGCGACGCCGGCCTCGGTGTGGTGGTGCTGACGAACGGCAACGACAATCACCAGCGGTTCAAGCTCGACAAGCTGGGGCTGACCGACGAGATCGACGTACTGATCACCGGGGACGGGATGCCCGCGGGCAAGCCGGATCCGCGCGCGTTCGAGCACGCGTTGGCGCGCCTCGACGCGGAGCCGGACGACGTCGTGATGGTCGGCGACTCACTCGAGCGCGACATTCGCGGCGCGCAGGCCGTCGGCATCGACGCGATCCTCATCGACCGCGAAGACAATCACCCGACGGTCGACGTACCGCGGGTGCGGGAGCTGACTCAGGTGCTGGAGGTGGTCAGAAGGTGACCTCGCCGGTCTTCTTGACGGCGGCGGTACGGCCCGGGGCGCGGTGGTTCTCCCAGTAGAGGTTGGTGTGCTCGATGACCTTGTCGGGCGTCGGCGCGCCGTACTCGCTGAGGTCCTCGGTGGTGTGGGCATCGCCGACGAGTGTCACGTCGTACCCGCGGGTCAGTGCGCCGTGAATGGTGGAGCGGATGCACTCGTCGGTCTGCGCACCGCTGACGACCAGGTGACCGATGCCGGCGCGGGCCAGGACGTCCTCGAGGTCGGTGGCCTCGAAGCTGTCGGCGTACCTCTTGTGGACCAGCGCCTCGGAGCCGTCGCGGGACAACTCGGGGACGAGTTGCCAGTCGTCGCTGTCCTTGGGGAGGTTCTCGGCGTTGTGCTGGACCCAGACGACCGGGACTCCCCCGGCGCGCGCCTTGCCGACGAGGGTGGTGATGTTCGCGACGACGCGGTCGCGCTCGTAGGCCTCGCCGACGACGCCGTTCTGCACGTCGACGACGAGCAAGCCTGTGTGCGGCCTTTCGGTCAGCGTGGTCATGCTCGCTCCTCTCACTCGATTCCCTGGTGGACGAACGCTAGCCCCACCCGCCGACAGTTTCCGCGCGCCCCCGATCACTTCCAGCCGCGCAGGCGCAAGCGCACGGTCGGTACGTCGCCGTCGTCGAGCTCCTCGGCCCGCCGTACGGACGCCTTCACCGGCAGGATGTATCGCCCGTCCTTCGGGAACATCGAGGTGTCCCACACGCTCGCCCCGATCTCGGCGGTCACCGGGATCATGCCCCACCCGTAGGTGACGAAGTTCGACTCGGCTTCGAAATACGCGCTCTCCTCGTCAGGCACCGTGATGAAGTACCACGGCGCCGGCCCCCGCCAGTACCAGATCTCCCCGGCGAACTCGATGTCGTTCATCCCGCTCCCAACCACCCGTCCAACACTCCCATCCTTCCTTCGATCGGCCAGTCCCTGGTCGGCGTCAAGTGCTCGCGGTGTGGAGGCGGGTGGCCAGAGCTTGGCAGGCGGTGCGGAGTTCGGGACCGCCGATGATCTGGAACGGGGCGTGGATGGCGACGAGTTGGGCGGCGTACCAGTCGGGTTCGTCGGTGCTGGCGAGGAGGCGGGTGCGGTGGTCGTCGATCGGTTCGAGGCGGCCCATGCTGCGGCGGATCCAGCGCTCGGCGTCGGCAAGTGGGGCGTCGATCTCGACCTCGATCGGGTAGCGCCAGCCCATCGCCAGGTGCTCCTCGACGGCGGCCAGCGGGTCCAGGTCGGCCGGGGCCTCGAAAGACTCGGGCTGCGCCTCGACCTTGGTGACCTTGTCGACGCGCAGCACTCGCTGGGCGTTTTTCGTGTGCGACCAGCACAGCAGGTACCAGCGACCGCGCCGTACGACGACTGCCCACGGGTCGACGTCCATCGTCCACTCGTCCTCGTGACGGCGGTACCGGACCGTCACCCGCCGCTGGTCCGTACTGTGCGAAACCAGCGCGGCGGTGATCTCGGGATCAGGGGTCCGCGCGCCGGGATCGGGGCCGCGGGCACTGACCCGCCGGATTGCGTCGGTGGACCGCGCCACGGCGTCCGGTAGTACCCGGACGATTTTCCCGAGCGCGTCCTCGACCGGATCCGCCGCACCGCGCGGGCCTTCGAGGACGGCCATCACCAGCCCGAGCGCCTCGGTCGGCGTGAACATCAGCGGCGGTAGCCGCAGCCCGCGCCCGACGCGGTACCCGCCGTACGGTCCGCGGACCGACTCGATCGGCATGTCGGCCTCGCGCAGGATCGCGACGTACCGGCGGGCCGCGCGTTCGGACACACCGAGCTTGTCGCCGAGCTGCTCGGCGGTGATGCCGGGACTGTTCTGGATCAGCTCGAGAACCATCAGGGTCCGCGCCGTCGGGCTCACGTCGTACGCCATCGGTCCCCATTCCGGAAGAAGGTCGTCCGGATCTGAGGGTAGTCCGTTTTAACTGCTCAGTGGATGAGCAGTTTGTCTGCGACGATCGGTGCCATGCGTGCGGATCGGCTGGTCGCGGTACTGCTGCTGATGCAGGCGCGCGGTCGGGTCACCGCGGCCGAGGTCGCCGAGGAGCTGGAGATCTCGGTCGCCACCGCGCGACGCGACCTCGAGGCGCTGTCGACGGCCGGCATCCCGGTTTATCCACAGCCCGGTCGGAACGGCGGCTGGCAGCTCGTCGGTGGTGCGCGCACCGATCTGAGCGGCCTGACGGCGACCGAGGCGCAGGCGTTGTTCCTGCTCGTCGGCCCGGCGGCGTCGATCGCGCCGGATGCCAAGGCGGCTTTGCGCAAGCTCGTCCGCGCGCTCCCTGCGACCTTCCGCGAGCACGCGGAGGCCGCGGCCGAGGCTGTGGTCATCGATCCCGCGCGCTGGGGCGAGCACGCGAAGCAGCCCCCTGAGTTGGTACGCCGGTTGCAGGACACCGTCGTACGGCGGGAACGCGTGCGGCTGCGCTACACCGGACGCGGACGTACGCCGACGGAACGGGTGGTCGATCCGCTCGGGCTCGTGGACAAGGACGACATCTGGTACCTGATCGCGTGGACCGCGAAGGGGCAGCGAACGTTCCGCATCGATCGCGTCCTGGAGGCCGAACCGACCGGTGAATCCTTCGTGCGACCCGAGGGCTTCGACCTGTCGACGGCGTGGGCGGAGATCGTCGAGCGGATGGAGGAACGCCGATCGGGGCTGACGGCAACGGTTCTGATGGACGAGCGGCACGTGTGGGTGATGCAGGACCGGCTCGGCCGCAACTGCGCCGTCGTGGGCACGGAGGGTGATCGGGTCCGGATCGAGGTCACCGCACCGACGCCGTTGATGATCGCGCAGGAACTGGCCGGCTGGGGCGGATCGATCGAGGTGCTGGACCCGCCGTCGGTTCAGGCGGAACTGGCGCGACTTGGCCGGGAATTGACACAGCGCTACGCCGGAGTGGACCAAGAGCGTGAGTAAAGTGCCAGGGTTCGATTCTTGTTCAGTGTCCCGATCAAGCCCTCAGGAACCAACCCGTGACCACATCCCCTCCCCAGCCGCCGCAGAACCCCTACGCAGGTCAGCCGGCCGGCTACGGTCCGCCACCGCAGCAGCAGTTCCCGCAGTACACCCAGCCCGACGCGCAGCCCCAGCAGCCGGGTCAGCCCCACCCCGGCCAGCCGATGCAGCCTGGCCAGCCGATGCAGCCCGGTCCGTACGGCCAGCCGACGCAGTCCGGTCAGCCCGGCCAGGAGCAGTACGGCGCCCCGCAGTACCAGCAGTCGTACGCCGGTGAGCAGCAGACCGGCCAGCCGTACCCGCAGCAGGGTCAGCCCTACCCGCAGCAAGGCCCGTACCCGGGCGCCGAGCAGGGCCAGCCGTTCCCGCAGCAGGGCTTCGGTCCGCAGGGGCAGCTGGTCTGCCGGTTCTGCGGCGGCGGTCCGGCCGTCGACGCGACCGTCCGCGGTCACCAGGGCCTCATCATCCTGATGCGGTTCCTGAAGCTGCAGGGTCCGTTCTGCCGTACCTGCGGCATCGCGACCGTGCGCGATATGACGTCCAAGAGCCTGTGGCAGGGCTGGTGGGGCATCGGTTCGTCGATCGTCAACCCGATCACGATGCTGATGAACATCGGGCCGATGCAGAAGTTCAAGAGCCTGCCCGAGCCGATGCCGGGTCCGGGCCGGCCGATGGACCCGGGCAAGCCGCTGTTCCAGCGGCCGGCGATCCTCGGCCTGCTGCTGCCGGTCGCGCTGATCGGCCTGATCGTGTTCGCGAACCTGAACTCGACCGAGGCGAAGGCCCAGATCGGTGCGTGCGTGGTGAACGAAGGCACGTCGATCAACCCGGACGTGAAGGTCGTCGACTGCAGCTCGTCGGAAGCCGAGTACAAGATCGTCGACAAGCTCGACGACACCACCGACGACAGCCAGTGCAGCCAGGAAGCGGAAGCCTCGTACCGCTACCAGAAGGGCTCCGACAAGTACGTCCTCTGCCTCGCCCCCGTCAAGTGACCTACGGCGCGGGGTCCCGCTCCGGGACCCCGCGCCGGACGGGACGCGTCAGGAGTAGTACCCCTCCACAGGGACCCGGGCCTCGTCGTACAGCGCCGGGCCTTCCTGCGGCACCTCGGGGAAGCCGCCGGTGGACTTCAGCCCGTTGAGCTGATCGCCGGACAAGGCGTAGACCACCTTGCCGAGGCCCGAGCGGGCCAGCGCACCCGAGCACATCGGGCACGGCTGGCAGCTCGTGTACATGGTCGTACCGCTCGCGACCTCGGGGCTGAGGTTCTGCGCCGCCCACACCGCGAGCTTCAGCTCCGGGTGGAAGCTGATGTTGTTCTCGGTGATCGTGGTGTTGTGCGCCTCCGCGACCACCGCTCCGTCAGGCCCGACCAGGAGCGAGCCGAACGGCGGGTCGCCGCCCTCGCGGGCCTTGGCGGCGAGCGCGATCGCGCGGCGCAGGAAGTCCTCGTCGTCAGGTGTCACAGCGTCTCCACTTCATCGATGCGCGGCAATTGTCGCCAACGCCTGCCAGGCCTCTTCGGGCCGTTCCGTCTCGGCCGGGTCGCCGACGAACGGATCGAGTACGACGCTCTGCGCGTCGAGCTCCCGCAGTACGGCGAGATCCTGCACGACCTGCTCCACCGAACCCTCACCGGCCACGCGGCCCTCGTCCGGCAGCGGCTTGTCGGTGAGCCGCAGGAGAATCCGCGGTGCGAATGCGGGCCGCGGCCGGTCCATCGCCGCCGCGAACTCGCCCAGCCGGTCGAGGCCGGCGCGCAGGTCGTCGATCGTGTCCCGCAGCGGGTGCCACGCGTCGCCGTACCGCACCGTCCGCCGCAGCCCCGCCGTGCTCGACCCGCCGACCCAGATCGGGATCGCCCCAGTGCCGTAATCCTCGGTGTTCGTCCACGCCCGCCGCAGCTCCGCGAGCACCTCGTCCGTACGGCGACCGCGTTCCGCGTGCGACGCGCCGAGCGCCTCGAACTCCTGCCGCGCCCAGCCGATGCCGACGCCGAGCACGAGCCGGCCGCCACTCAGCGCGTTCAGGTTCGCCGCCATCCTTGCCACCAGCAACGGATGCCGGTACGGCGCGATCAGCACCGTCGTCCCGAGCCGGACCCGGGACGTGATGCCGGCCAGCCAGCTGAGGGTGGTGAACGGCTCGTAGAACGGCGCCGGGTACTGCTCCGCGACATCCGGCGTGATCACCACATGATCCGACACCATCAGCAGGTCGTACCCGAGTCCTTCGACGACCTGCGACCAGTCCCGCAACCGGGCCGGATCCGTGCCGGGGCCGAAGTTCGGGACGTTCACGCCAAGTTCCATGCCTGCAAGCCTAGGGCGGCGAAGGGCTCGTTCTGAAGGGAATCCTCCCGGTGTACCGGCCGCAGCGCCGGGAAATCGACGGTACATTGCCGCTATGACCGAAAGTCTCGATCCAACCGACTGGGCCATCCTGAACGAGCTGCAGAACGATGCCCGGTTGTCGCTGACCGAGCTCGGACGCCGGGTCAACCTCAGCGCCTCGGCCACCACCGAGCGGGTCCGGCGGCTGGAATCCCTCGGCGTGATCACCGGGTACCGCGCGGAGATCGACCTGACGAAGGTCGGCTACCCGGTGCTGGCGGTCGTCCGGCTCAAGTACCCGGGCAACAAGCACGAGCCGCTGCGCAGACTGCTCGCCGAGCGGCACGAGTTCCTCGAGTGCCTGCGCACGACCGGCGACGACTGCTACACGCTGAAGGTCGCGGCCGCGTCCATGCCGCACCTGGAGGAGCTTGTCAACGAACTGACCGCGTTCGGCAGCACGACGACCAACCTGGTCTACTCCCAGACGCAGCGTTACCGCAGCCCGCAGAAGCCGGTGCCGGAACGCGTCGACGGCTGAGAAGGCGGCCCGGCTGGCGGCGCGAGCGGCATACAGTTGTCGCGTGAGGCTGCTCGTCACCGGAGCCACCGGACTTCTGGGGCGTGAGCTCCTGCGCATCGCCGGCCACGAGGTCGTACCGGCGTACCACTCGCAGGGGCTGCCGGGCGGTGTACGGCTCGACGTGTGCGATCGCGACCACGTCCACGAGGTGATCAGCGCCGTACGCCCGGACGCCATCGTCCACACCGCCTACCGGCAGGACGACTGGGCAACCACGGCCGACGGCGCGGTCAACGTCGCGCTCGCCGCCGGCGATGCGCGTCTGGTGTTCGTGTCCACCGATGTCGTGTTCGCATCCCGGGACACGCCGTACGCGGAGCACGAGCAGCCGTCCCCGACGACGCCGTACGGCGCGTCCAAGGCGGCCGCCGAGACAGCGATCCGGGCGCTCCTGCCGTCAGCGGTCATCGCGCGGACGTCACTCATCATCGGATCGGACGGCCGCTCTGCCGAGGAGCAGCGGGTACGTCGGCTCGCCGCCGGTGAGCCGGGCGCGTTCTACACCGAGAACGTACGCTGCCCCGTGCATGTCACCGACCTGGCGGCCGCGCTGCTCGAACTGCTGACCTCGGACGTCACCGGTGTCACGCACGTGGCCGGCCCGGAGGCGCTCAGTCGCCTGGAGCTCGGTCGGCTCATCGCGCAGCGCGACGGACTCGACCCGGAGACACTGCCCGCGGTCCCGGGTGAGCCGTCGTACGTCCGGCTGGACTGCCGCCGGACGCAGGAGCAGCTGAAGACCCGCCTCCGGCCGGCGAGCGAGTTCCTCAGAGGTTCGGCCCGGATCCCTCGTTGACGGTCGTGGTGACCGGCGTGCCGATTTCGACCGTGCGGCTGACGGTGCAGAGCCGGTCGTGGGACATCTTGACCGTGCGCGGCAGCGCTTCGCGGGCCTTGTCGCCGTCCGCGCCCTCGGGGAAGTGCACGGTGAACTCGACCACGAGGTTCTCCATCCGGTTTCCCTCCTCGGCGTCGCGGATCTTGTCACCTCGCACCGTGGCCCGGAACTCCGTCGGCTCGGCGCGGCGGCTGACGACCATGTCGACGTCGATCGCCGAGCAGGTGCCGATCGCCGCCAGCAGCAGCTCCACCGGGGTGAAGTCAGTCGCCTCGCCGCCGGAGCCGACCCGGATGGTTCCGCCGCGGGCGTTGCGCACCTCGTAGCTGCTGTTCGCCAGGCGCTCGAAGCTGACCTGCCGCAGAGTGTCTGCCATATCGTCGCTGTCCTGTCAGTATTCGGTTGCTTGTGGCAACATCAAAGGTTCTCGAGCGCTTCGCGGACCGGGGTGTCCCCGCCCACCAGCTCGAGCGTCCGGCCGATCGCGGCCGGAGTGTCACAGAGGCCGGCCAGCACCAGCGCGACGTCGTCGCGGCTGATCTTGCCGTTGCCGGTCTTGTCGGCCAGCTTGACCTTGCCGGTGCCGGGGTCGTCGGTCAGGCCGCCCGGGCGCAGCACGGTCCAGTCCAGGTCACGCCGACGGAGGTCCTCCTCGGCGGCCCACTTGGCCTTCAGGTAGATCGTGAAGGTCGAGTCGTCGGTCAGCGATTCGGCCCGGTCGGCGCCCATCGAGCCGACCTGGATGTGCCGCCGGACGCCTGCTCGCTCGGCAGCGTCGGCGAACAGCGCGGCCGCGCCGCGATCGACGGTGTCCTTGCGCGCGTTACCGCTGCCGGGACCGGCACCGGCGGCGAAGATCGCCACGTCCGCGCCGGCCAGCACCTCGGCGACCTCGTCGACACCGACCTGCTCCAGGTCGAGGACGGCGGCCTGCCCACCGGCGGCCGCGATGTCCGGCTCGTGGTCCGGGTTTCGCACGATGCCGACGACCTCGTGTCCGTCGGCACTCAGCAGCCGAGTCAAGCGCAACGCGATCTGTCCGTGGCCACCCGCAATCACGACTCGCATGCCTGCAGCCTAGCTCGCGTGCAGAAACCGGCCGGCGAAGCGGCGGGTTGCCGACGGCAACGGCGACGTCAGCCTTCCGATCCGCGCAGCACCGGCCGCAGCGCGTCGAGGACCGCCGCGTCCTCGATCGTCGACGGCACCGGCTCGTCCCGCCCGTCCGCGATCCCGCGCATCGTCCGCCGCAGGATCTTCCCGGACCGGGTCTTCGGCAGCGCATCGACCACCGACACGTCCCGAAACGCGGCGACCGGCCCGATCTCCCGCCGTACCGCGGCCACCAACTCGTCTCGCAGGACGTCCTCGGAAACGGACGCACCTGCCTTCAGTACGACGAACGCCCGCGGCAGCTGCCCCTTCAACGAATCGTGGACGCCGATCACCGCGCACTCGGCCACCGCAGGGTTCGACGCGACGACCGCCTCGATCGCACCGGTCGACAGCCGGTGACCGGCCACGTTGATGACGTCGTCGGTGCGGCCCATGACGAAGATGTAGCCGTCGTCGTCGATGTACCCGCCGTCACCGGTCAGGTAGTAGCCGTCGTACTCCTTGAGGTAGCTGTCGATGTAGCGCTGGTCGTCGCCCCACAGCGTCGGCAGCGCGCCGGGCGGCAGCGGGAGCTTGATCGCGATCGCGCCTTCCTCGTGCGGCAGCAGTTCCTTGCCGTACGGGTCGAGGATCTGCACGTTCCAGCCCGGCATCGGCACGGTCGCCGAGCCAGGTTTGGTCGGCAGCGGCTCCAGACCGCGTGGGTTGGCCGCGATCGGCCAGCCGGTTTCGGTCTGCCACCAGTGGTCCACGACCGGGACGCCGAGGTGCTGATGCGCCCAGTGGTACGTCTCCGGGTCGAGCCGTTCACCCGCCAGGAACAGCGTCCGGAAGGTGTCCAGCGGGTACTTCGTGAGCTCGGTGGCGTCCGGGTCGACCTTCTTGATCGCGCGGATGGCTGTCGGCGCGGTGAACAGCGCCTTGGCGCCGTGCTCGGAGATGACCCGCCAGAACGCGCCCGCGTCCGGCGTACCCACCGGCTTGCCCTCGTACAGGACCGTCGTCGCGCCGACCAGCAGCGGCGCGTAGACGATGTACGAGTGCCCGACCACCCAGCCGACGTCGGAGGCGGTCCACCAGACGTCGCCCGGGCCGATGTCGTAGATGTTGCGCATCGTCCACGCGAGCGCCACCGCGTGGCCGCCGTTGTCGCGGACGACGCCTTTCGGGCGTCCCGTCGTACCGGACGTGTAGAGAATGTAGAGCGGGTCGGTGGCCGCGACTTCGACCGGTCCGGCGGGCTGCGCCTTCGCGATCAGCTGCATCCAGTCGACGTCGCGCTCACCCAGCTCGGCCGCGGCCTGTTCGCGCTGGAACACCACCGTGTGCTCCGGCCGATGCGACGCGATCTTCAGGGCCTCGTCGACGATCGGCTTGTACTCGACAATCCGGGACGGCTCGATGCCGCAAGACGCGGCGACGATCACCTTCGGTCCAGCGTCCTCGATCCGGGCGGCGAGCTCGCGCGGGGCGAACCCGCCGAACACCACCGAATGGATCGCGCCGAGCCGCGCGCAGGCGAGCATCGCGACGACCGCCTCCGGGATCATCGGCATGTAGACGATCACCCGGTCGCCCTTGCCGACGCCGAGCGCGGCCAGCGCACCCGCGAACGTCGCCACCTCGTCGCGCAGCTCGGCGTAGCTGTACGAGCGGCCCGTCCCGGTGACCGGCGAGTCGTAGATCAGCGCGGTGCGTCCGCCGTCGCCGGCTTCGACATGCCGATCGAGGGCGTTGTACGACGTGTTCAGCGCGCCGTCGGGGAACCAGCGGTAGATCGGTGCGTGCGTGGCGTCGATCGCCCGGGTCGGCGGCCGCGTCCAGGTGATCGCCTCGGCCGCGGCGAGCCAGAACCCGTGCGGATCCTCCAGGCTCTGCCGGTAGCTGTCCTCGTACGCGCCCATGACCTGGCCTCCCAACCGTCGGCTCAGTCCATCGTGGCAGGGTTGAGGCATGACGGTAAGCCTCGACGTGAGCCCCGACGACGTCCAGCAGGCCGCGGCCCGGATCGCCGGGCGGGTACGGCGTACCCCGGTGATCGACATCGCGCCCAGGTGCACGTTCAAGCTCGAACTGCTCCAGCACACCGGCTCGTTCAAACCACGCGGCGCCTTCAATCGGCTGCTGTCCGCGAAGGAGAACGGTGAACTACAGGGTCAGGGCATCGTCGCCGCGTCCGGCGGCAACCACGGCCTCGCGGCGGCGTACGCGGCCCGCGAACTCGGCGTACCGGCGCGGATCTTCGTGCCGGAGACGACGCCCGCCGCGAAGCTCGGCAAGCTGCGCACGCTCGGCGCGAACATCGTGCAGATCGGATCGGAGTACGCCGAGGCGTACCAGGCGGCCGTCGCGGAACAGGACAAGACCGGCGCGCTGCTGGTGCATGCCTACGACCAGCCGGAGATCATCGCCGGTCAGGGCACGGTCGGCCTGGAGCTGCTCGAGCAGGTCGACGGGTTCGACACGGTCCTGGTCGCGGTGGGTGGCGGCGGGCTGATCGCCGGGATCGCGACGGCTCTCGGCGAGCACGCTCAGGTCGTCGGCGTCGAACCGGCCGCCGCGTCCGCGATGCACCGTGCCCTCGAGGCCGGCACGCCGACCGATGGTCCGGTGAGTGGCGTCGCCGCCGACTCACTCGGGGCCCGGCGACTGGGTGACCTCGCCTTCGCGGCGGTGCGGGCGCAGGGGGTGCAGTCGGTGCTCGTCGACGACGAGGCGATCGTTGCCGCGCGCAAGGAGCTGTGGAGCGGTTTCCATCTCGCGACCGAGCACGGCGGCGCCACGGCGTACGCGGCGCTGACGTCCGGCGCCTACAAGCCGGCTGCGCACGAGCGCGTTGTCGTGGTGGTCTGCGGCGCGAACACCGACCCCAGCACGCTTATTTGACGCGCTGCTGCCGGTCGTCGGCCAGCACCCAGGCGGCGAGCGCACCGGCGATGGCACCGAACAGGTGCCCCTGCCAGGAGATCCCGTCCTGCGGAAGCAGCCCGCCGAGCAGCGCGCTGCCCCACACCATCACCACGACGACGCCCAGGAGGACCTGACCAAGACGCCGGTTGAACAGGCCGCGGAGGATCAGGTACGCCGCATACCCGAACACCAGGCCGCTCGCGCCGATCGTGATCGTGTTGGCCGGGGAGATCAGCCATGTCCCGAACCCGCCGATCACCGTCACGATCGCGGTCACCGCGAACAACCGCGCCGCACCGCTGACCGCGATCAGAGCGCCAAGCGTGACCAGCGGCAGCGTGTTCGAGATCAGGTGCCCGAACCCGAGGTGCAGGAACGGCGCGGTGAGGATGCCGATCAGGCCGCGGCCCTCCCGCGAGATGATCCCGTACTGGTCGAGGGCGCCGTCGATCGCCGTGTCGACGATCTCGGCCAGCCACATGAGCCCGACCAGGGCGACCAGCAGTTTCAGCCCACCACCGATCTTGGCGGTGTCCACGCTCCGCCCAGTCCGCTTGGCCGGCGTCTGGAAACTCATGTATCTACGATGCCGCACTCCCCCAAGTCTCACTCCGTGAGGGGGCGCGCCGGAAACGGAACGTGATCTCTGCGATACTGCCGGTGGCATCCGTCGGGGTGAGGGAGAACAGATGCCGATCGCCGTCTACGTCCTCGGCCTGAGCATCTTCGCGCAGGGCACGTCCGAACTCATGCTCGCCGGCCTGCTCCCCGAGCTCGCCGCCGATCTGCACGTCTCGATCCCGCGCGCCGGCCTGCTGATCTCCGCGTTCGCGGTCGGCATGCTCGTCGGCGCCCCGGTGCTCGCGGTCGTCACGCTGACCTGGTCACGCCGTACTGCGCTGCTGTTGTTCCTGGCGCTCTTCGCCGCAACCCACGTCGTCGGCGCGCTGACGTCGAGCTACGCCGTACTGCTCGCCACCCGGATCGTCGGCGCGTTCGTGTACGCCGGGTTCTGGTCGGTGGCCGCGGTCACCGTCGTGGCCCTGGTACCGGCGACCAGCCGCGGCCGGGCGATGAGCATCGTCACCGGCGGGCTCACGATCGCCACCATCGTCGGGCTGCCGCTCGGGACCGTTCTGGGGCAGCGCCTCGGCTGGCAGTCGGCGTTCTGGACCGTGGCCGGACTGTGTGTGCTCGCGATGGTCGGTGTGCTCGCGACGCTGCCGGGTCGGCGCCCGGCCCCCGGGAGTACGCCACGGCTTGCCGACGAGATCAGAGTGCTGCGCAACGCGCGGCTCTGGCTCGCGTTCGGCACGACGGCGTTGGTCACGGCGACGATCCTGGTCGTCTTCAGCTACCTCGCGCCGCTGCTGACCGACGCCGCCGGGCTGCCTGCCGCCGCGGTACCGGCCGTGCTCGCGCTCTACGGCGTCGGGTCCTTCATCGGGATCACAATTGGCGGCCGGTTCGCCGACGCGACGCCGTTCCGCACACTGTTCATCAGCATCGTCGGGCTGATCGCGCTGTCCGCCGCCCTCGCGGTCACCACCACCTTGCCTGTGGTCGTCGTCGTGGTGACCGGCCTGCTCGGCGGCTTCGGATTCGCGGCCAACCCGGCGCTCAACGCACGCGTGTTCAGTCTGGCCGGCTCCGCGCCGACACTGGCCACCGCGACGAACTTCTCCGCGTTCAACGTCGGCATCACGGCCGGACCCTGGCTCGGCGGCCTGGCGATCGACGCCGGCGCGGGATACCCCGCGCTCGGCTGGATCGCGGCAGCCACCGGAGCCGCGGCGCTGGCAACCGTCGTGTTCGCGGCCCACGTCCCGGAACGGCCCGCCGTCAGTTCACCGGACCCTGCGGATCGAGGTGCGTCGGGTCGAAGTCCGGGTGCCGGTTGAACACGTACTTGTTCAGCAGCCACGTGATCGCCCACAGCCCGACACCGATCAGCATCAGCCAGCCGGCGATCTTGTAGTCCGCCGACGCCCGCCCGGACAGCGGGCTCGCCAGGTACACGCACAGCACCGCACCCAGCACCGGCAGCACGGTCGGCGCGTGGAAGTGCTTGTGCTCGACCCGGTCCTTGCGCAGCACCAGCACCGCGACGTTCACAATCGCGAACACGCACAGCAGCAGGAACGCCGTCGTACCACCGAGCGCCGCGAGGTCGGCGTACCCGATCAGCAGGAACGCGAGCAGCGTCGTGAACAGGATCGCGATGTACGGCGTCCGGCGCCTGCGCAGCACGCGACCGAGCGGACCGGGCAGCACCTGCTCGTGCGACATGCCGTACAGCAGGCGGCTGGCCATCAGCATGTTGATCAGCGCCGAGTTCGCGACCGCGAACATCGTGATCCATGCGAACAGCTCGAGCGGGAACCCGGGCGCACCGGCCTGGACGACCTTGAGCAGCGGAGTGGCGCCCTGGTTCAGGTCCTCCGGCGAGACCAGCGTGACCGCCGAGATCGCGACCAGCACATAGATGACGCCGGTGATGCTCAGGCCGATCAGCATCATCTTCGGGAAGATCCGCACCGGGTCCTTGGTCTCCTCGGCCATGTTCACCGAGTCCTCGAAGCCGACCATCGCGAAGAACGCCAGCGCCGTCGCCGCGGTCACCGCACCGAACGCCGACTCGCCCTCGGCGGTGTGGAACTCGGTCAGCCGCGAGGTGTCGCCGTCGCCGCCGATCAGCGCCCACGCGCCGATCGCGATGACGATCAGCAGACCGCTCAGCTCGACGCAGGTCAGCACCACGTTCGCCTTCACGCTCTCGCCGACACCGCGCAGGTTCACCAGCGCGATCAACGTCATGAACCCGAGCGCGGTGATCATCAGCGCCGCGCCGCGGTCGGTGTCGATGTGGGCGGCCGAGAAGAAGTTCGCCGCGAACGCCTTCGAGGCGCTGGACGCCGACGTCAGACCCGAGCACATCACCGCGAACGTCAGCAGGAAGGTCAGGAAGTGGATCCCGAAGGCCTTGTGCGTGTAGACCGCGGCGCCGCCGGCCCGCGGGTACTTCGTGACGAGTTCGAGGTAGCTGGTCGCGGTCAGCAGGGCGACCACGAACGCGCACAGGAATGGCAGCCAGACCGCGCCGCCGACCTCACCCGCGACCTTGCCGGTCAGTGCGTAGACGCCGGTGCCGAGGATGTCGCCGACCACGAACAGCAGCAGGAGCCCGGGCCCCATCACCCGTTTCAGCTCGGGGCGCTCGCCGGCCTTCTTCGCGGCGGCAGCCGTACTGTCACTCATTGTGCCTCCCTGGATCCGGTGCGTCAGTGGACCATATCCGGGGGTGCATCGGCGAGGCCATCACAGACACCTGTTCGTGGCCCGTGTTGCACCTTCGTCTCATCGTCGCACCGGGAGCCGCCGAGCGCGCCTGGACACGCATGCCCGAACTCGCGCCGATCGGCGCTACCTCGCCAGGCTGCTGGGCCGGGCCGGGCACGGTGGCAGGGCGGGGCGGGGTGGCAGGGCGCGGGCGCGCGCGTTGAGGCTTGACCGAGCGTCCCCTGTTCGGTCCGCGCGCGCCCGGCACCGTCAGACATACCCCACCGGAAAGCGCTTCGCACCTGTGTTTCCTGACCGGGCACTGACGTATGTCAGACATGGCGCGAAGTCGCCAATTGGTTCGAGTCGCGTCCGAGGCACGAGATAGCCTGATCGAATGCTGGAGCTGGTTGGGGTGGAGCAGCCTGATGAGGAGGCCTACCGAGCACTGTTGTCGACGCCGGGATGCAGCATCCGCGACCTCGCCGGCGCCCTCGGACGCGATGCGCACGACGTCGCCGCGACGGTCGGCCGGCTGGAGAAACTCGGTCTGCTGACCAGCACCTCCGACGACCCGGTCCGGCTGCTGCCGACCCGTCCGGACGTCGCGGTCGACGCGCTGGTCGCCGTCCGGCGGGCCGAGCTCGACCGCGCCCGCGCCGAGGCCCGGGTGCTGCTGTCCGAGCTCAGCACGCAGGAGCAGCACCGTCCGGAGAACCTGGTCGAGGTGATCGTCGGTCAGGAGGCGATCGCGGCGCGGTTCGCGCAGCTGCTCACCGGTACCCGCCACGAGCTTCAGGTGATCGACCGCCCGCCGTACGCCTCGAAGACCGGCGAATCCGAACCGCGTGTTCGCGGGCTGCTCAGCGAAGGCGTGGTGGTGCACGGTCTCTACTCCCCCGACTCCCTGGACATCCCAGGCGCCGTGGACGACGCGTACAGCGCGGTCGACGCGGGTGAGACGTCGCGGATCCATCCGCAGGTGCCGATGAAGCTCGCCGTGTTCGACCGGAAGATCGCGCTGCTGCCGCTGTCGGTCGACCAGCTCGTCGACAGCGCACTCGTCGTCCACCCGTGCGCGCTGCTCGACGCGCTGATGGAGATGTTCTGGCTGCTGTGGGATCAGGCTGTGCCGGTCGTCCCGTCGGCGAAGGCGGATCCGACGGACGCGCGACTGATGACGCTGCTCGCGGCCGGGTTCAAGGACGACGCCATCGCGCGGCAGCTCGGCCTGAGCAGCCGAACCGTCGGCCGGCGCGTGGCCGAGCTGATGGAGACGCTGGGCGCCCGGACCCGTTTCCAGGCCGGTATCCACGCCCAGCGCCGCCGTCTCCTCGACGACTAAATACTTCAGCAGGTGCCGAGCATCTGGGTGAGCGCGGTCTTCTCCGCCGACTGCAGCGAGAGCTTGTAGGTGTACTTCACCCAGATCCATTCACGGGCATAGATGCAGTGCACCGAGCTGTTGGTCGGCTTCCACTCCGCCGGGTCCTTGTCACCCTTCGACCGGTTGCTCGACGCCGACACCGCGATCAGCTGCGCGATCGTCAGGTTGTTCGCGAACTCCTGCCGTTTGGCCTGCGTCCAGCCGCTCGCACCCGACCGCCATGCCTCGGCGAGCGGGACGATGTGGTCGATGTCGACCGACGAGTCGTCCTCGACCCAGGTCGCGTCGTACACGCTGTACCAACGCCCGGCAGTCGGCTCGCAGTCACTGTCGACGGTGACGCCGGAGCCGTCACGCTTCAGCACCTGGTCCCGGGTGTCACACGTCCCGGATTGGGTGATCCAGTGCGGGAACTTGTCCCGGCTGTACCCGCTGCTCGAACCTTCGGCCTTGACGGTCAGGCTCGCCAGTTGGGTTGCAGCGGTGCTCGCCGACGGCGGGGTCGGCGGATAGGCGGCCGCAGGCCCGGCACTCAACGTCCAGGCGGTGACAACAGCTGCTGCGGTGGCAGAGGCAGTAATGGCACGTCGACCACGGGGTCGGCTACGGGGTTGACTGCTGGGTCGCATCGGTCAGGCCTCCGAGGTAGGGCGGAATCCCCCCTGAACGTTGCTGCCCTCAGCCTTCCCCGATCACGGACCGTAGGAAACCACTCACGAGTTACAGTCGAATGAACGTCAGTCGTGTTCCACGACGGTCAGTGTCCAGCCGGAGTTCGTGCGGTCGAGTTCGGCCTGCCACCGATCACCGATCAGTTTGTGGAGGGACTTCGGGGTGCCGGGGTCCTTGCCGGACTCGAGCAGGTAGCGGGCGACCAGGCCGCGGGTGTGTTTGGCGTTGTGGGACACCACCGAGCGGACGCCGTTGCGTTCGCGGACCACGTTCACCGACACCCACTTGTCCGCTTGCGCACCGGTCGGACGCCACGCGGCGACGTACGTCGAGGAGCGGCAGTCCACGATCACGCCGGCCGCCTCGGACAGTACGGCGTTGAGCGGTTCGCGCCAGACCGACGCGAGCGGGCCGTGGCCGGGCAGCGTCGTCCCCATCGAGAGCCGGTACGGCGGGACGCGGTCGGACGGCCGCAACGCGCCCCAGGCTGCCGAGATGACGAGCAGACGGTTCGCGGCACGGCGCTTGCTGCCTGCGGACAGCGACGCGTGGTCGAGGGCGTCGTACAGCACGCCGGAGTACAGCTCGGAGACCGGCACCGACGGCTCGGTGCGCCAGCGCGTGTTGCGCTCGACCTCGTCACGCAGTGATGCGCCGACCTCGAGCACCTCGTGCGCATCGGCCGAGGCGGAGACCTTCGCCAGCGTCTCCAGGACCTGCTCGCGCACCGGATTCAGCTCCGGGAACGACAACGTCGAGAAGTCCACCGCACGCCCACGCGCCCGCCCGGTCTTCCCCTCGGACGGCGGAAGCAGAATCAGCATCAGGTGAGCTCGTCCAGGGCGGCCAGGTCGGCGGCGGTCGGCTCCCACAGGCCGGCGCGGACGTTCTGCTCGATCTGCTCCGGGCTGGTCGCGCCGGCGATCACCGACGCGACCGCAGGCTGCGCCGCGAGGCCGCCGATCGCCACGTCGATCATCGACAGGTCGCGCTCGGCCGCGAACGTCTCCAGCGCCTCGATCTTGTCGAAGTCGGCCCGCGCCAGCCGCTCGGGCTGACCCGCGAGCCGCGTGCCCTCCGGCGGCTCGGCGCCGCGCTTGTACTTCCCGGTGAGCAGACCGGACGCGAGCGGGAAGAACGGCAGGATGCCGATCCCGAGATGCTCGCAGGCCGGCACCAGCTCGTCCTCGACATCACGCTCGAGCAGCGAGTACTGGTTCTGGGCGCTGATGAAGTGCTCCAGCCCGTTCGACCGGGAGGTCCAGTCCGCGTCGACGACCTGCCAGGCTGCGAACTGCGAGCTGCCGATGTACCTGACCTTGCCCTCGGCAACCAGTTCGGAGAGCGCCGCGAGGGTCTCCTCGATCGGCGTCACCGGGTCCGGGAAGTGCAGCTGGTAGAGGTCGATCCAGTCGGTACCGAGCCGCTGCAGGCTCGACTCGACCGCCTTGCGGATGTACCGGCGGGAGCCGCGCACGCCCCAGTCCGGGCCGTTCACGCCGCCCATGTCACCGCCGAACTTGGTCGCGATCACGACCTCGTCGCGGCGTGATCCGAGCGCCTTGCCGAGCAGTTCCTCGCTGAATCCGTGCTCGCCGCGGTAGATGTCCGCGGTATCGAACAGCGTGATTCCGGCGTCCAGCGCGGCGCTCACCACCGCCTCCGTACGGCCCGCATCCAGCCGCCGTCCCAAGTTGTTGCAGCCCAGCCCGACCACGCTGACCGTCAAGCCCGAATCCCCGAGCTGCCGGTACTCCATTGACCTCATCCACGTCCTCGCTTCGCTCCGGGCGCGGATGAGGCGCAAACCGCGCTGTGCTTGATGATGCCCTCGCTCCGCTCGTGCATGTACTCAGCCTAGTCACCGCATACAGTGGCCCTCATGCCGAGTCTCACCGTCGACGGCGCCCGTACTCGGGCCGCCGCCCTCTCCGTCCAGTCGTACGACGTCGATCTCGACCTCACCCAGGGCGATCGGACGTTCGGGTCCACCACCACGATCAGGTTCACCGCCTCGGAATCGTCGACCTGGGTGGACGTGAAACCCGACCAGCTGCGGTCGGTCACGCTGAACGGTACGGCGGTCGACGTCGCCGGACTGAACGACGGACGGCTCGAGCTGACCGGTCTGCAGCCGGAGAACGAACTCGTCGTGGTCGCCACGATGCTGTACTCCCACGACGGCGAGGGACTGCACCGCGCGGTCGACGCCGCCGACGGGCTGCCGTACACCTATGCGATGTCGTTCCTGGACGCCGGCCCGCGGATCTTCGCGTGCTTCGACCAGCCCGACCTCAAGGCGCCGTACCGGATGAAGGTGACCGCGCCGCAGGACTGGCTGGTGCTCGGCAACGGAGCCGCGACTCAGGTCTCGCCCGGCCGCTGGGAACTCGCCGAGACCAAGCCGCTGTCGACGTACTTCGTCACCGTGGTCGCCGGGCCGTACCACCAGATCAAGGACGCGCACGACGGCATCGCCCTCAGCGTGGTGTCGCGGCAGTCGCTGAAGGACGCGCTGGACCGCGAGGCCGCCGACATCTTCGAGGTGACCAAGCAGTCCTTCGACGCCTACCACCGGATGTTCGGCTACCGGTACCCGTTCGGCGAGTACCACCAGGCGTTCGTGCCGGAGTTCAACGCCGGCGCGATGGAGAACCCGGGCTGCGTGACGTTCCGCGACCCGATGGTGTTCCGCTCGGCGGTCACCGACGGCGAGCGCAGCAGCCGGGCGCGCACGATCGTCCACGAGATGGCGCACCAGTGGTTCGGCGACACCGTGACGATGAAGTGGTGGAACGACCTCTGGCTGAACGAGTCGTTCGCCGAGTACATGGCGCACCGGGTGTCGACCGAGGCGACCCGGTATACCGACAACTGGATCGACTTCGCCTACATCCGCAAGTGGTGGGGCCTGCAGGCCGACCAGCGGTCGTCGACGCACCCGGTCGCGGCCGACGCGGTCAAGGACGCGCTCGCCTCGCTCGACGACTTCGACGGCATCTCGTACGCGAAGGGTGCCGCGGTTCTGAAGCAGCTCGCGGCGTACCTCGGCGACGACGTGTTCCTGGCCGGCGTCAAGGCCCACATCAAGGCCAACGAGTTCGGCAACGCCACCTTCGCCGACCTGGTCGCGAAGTGGACCGAAGCAGGCGCGGTCGGCCTCGAGGACTGGGCGCAGGCCTGGCTGCGGACACCCGGCCTCGACACGATCAGCGTGTCCCGGACGGACACCGGCATCCAGCTGCACCGCAAGGCACCTGAGGCGTACCCGGCGCAGCGGCCGCACAAGTTCGCCGTTGCCGGGTACGACGCCGAGGGCCGCCGTACGACGGTCGACGTCCTCCTCGACGCCGACTCACTGGACGTCGACCTGGACCCGTCGCTCGCGGTCGTGATCCCCGACGCGCGCGACGACAGCTGGGCGAAGATCCGGCTCGACGCCGACAGCCTGGCCAACCTCGTGCACCTGCTGCCGAAGATCGAGGACGGCGTGACGCGCGCCGTCGTACTGAACGGTGTCCGCGACGCGGTCGCCGACGCGGAGGTCGACCCGCAGGTCGGGTTCGACGTCGTCCTCGCGATGCTGCCGACCGAGACCAGCGACATCGCGGTCGGGACGTTGCTGAACTGGTCGAACACCCATCTGCTCGGCGTCTACCTTCCGTACGAGCCCTACCGCGGGCAGCTGGCCGCCGTACTGCGGGATCGGCTGGAGACCGTGGAGGCCGGGAGCAGCGTGCAGTTGTCGGTCGCGCGCGGGTTCGCGCGATTCACCGACGACGCCGACCGGTTGAAGGGCTGGCTGGCCGGCGACGGCGTACCGGAAGGCCTGACGATGGACGCCGACCTGCGGTGGATCGTCACGCTGCAGCTGGCCCGGCTCGGTGCGATCGGCGAGTCCGAGATCGACGCCGAGCTCGAGCGTGACTCCTCGTCCGAGGGCGTCGTCCACGCGACCCGGTGCCGCGCCGCGTTGCCGACGGTCGAGGCCAAGGAGCGGGCGTGGACGCAGATCATGACCAACGCCGATCTGCCGAACTACGAGCTCTACGCCGCGTGTGAGGGCTTCTGGCATCCGACCCAGGCCGAGCTCACCGCGCCGTACGTCGAGCGCTACTTCGCCGAGATCGCCGGCACCGAGAAGCTGCGTTCGGGCTGGGTCGTCGCGACCAGCGCGAAGCTTGCATTCCCCCGGTTCGCCATCGACCAACTCGTCGCCGACCGGGCCGCGGACCTGCTCGCCGACGAGTCCGTCGCGGCCGGTATCCGTCGGTCCGTGGGCGACAGTGTGGACGATCTGAAGCGTGCGCTCGCGGTCCGTTCGGCGACCGACGACTGACGAATAGTTCGCAGTCACACCGTGTTGTGACTAATGTGACTGGTGTGATCAGGAGGACCCTGGTGACCAGGCAAGATGTGATTTCGTGACGTAACCTCCACAATGACCGCGCGGCACGGCGCGCCGGTCTTGGTCAGGCCCAGCGTCCGGGAGAGACTGTCTAGAACCGCACAGGAGAACAAGGTCAATGCGCGAGGCGAGGCTCGTCGGTCTGAGCCAGGACGGAACCAAACTCGTCCTGGCGATGACGGAGACGGGTGAAGAGTTCGCCGTTCCGGTCGACGACCGGTTGCGTGCGGCCCTCCGCGGAGACCGTGCCCGACTCGGCCAGCTGGAGATTCAAATGGAGAGCGCGCTGCGCCCACGAGACATCCAGGCTCGTATCCGCGCCGGCGAAAGTCCCGAGGCGGTGGCGGCCGTCGCACAGATGCCGATGGAACGCGTGATGGCGTTCGCCGGCCCGGTCCTCGCCGAGCGGGACCACATCGCGAGCTTGGCCCAGCGCGCCTCGGTACGGCGTCGCGGCGGCGGCGACGCCCCCACCCGCAACCTCGGCGCCTGGGTCACCGAGCGGCTGCGGCTGCGCCAGGTCGACCCCGCGTCGGCCGAGTGGGACGCGTGGCGCCGCGAGGACGGCCGCTGGGCAGTGCGGGTCTCCTACTTCGTCGAGTCCGACGACACCGACGACTCCGGCGAGGAGCAGAAGGACGAGAAGATCGCCATGTTCGCCTACGACGCGCCCGGGCGGTACGCCGTACCGGACGACGACGAGGCGCGCTGGCTGGTCGGTGAGCAGGCGCAGGTCGCGCCGCCACCCGTCCAGCCGCAGCCTGGTGAGCGGCGGCTGGCGGCGGTCGCGGACATCGATCCGTTGATCGCTCCTGATCATTTGGCGGACAGCTACGAGGCCGGGTTCGAGGACACGATCGGGCTGCCGCGCCGGAACCATCCGGTCTCCCGGGAGTACGGTCGCGAGGCCGGGCGTGACGGTGGTCGTGACGGTGGCCCGGACGGGCCGCGGAGCTTCCCCCGCGAGGCGGCGCGGGACTTCCCCCGCGAGGTGTCGCGCGAGTCGGCCCGGGAGACCGAGCGTGGCCCGCGCCGCGTGCACTCGGTCCCGAACCCGGACGAGGAACCGACCCTGATCGACGTACCGGTCGACCAGCCCCCGGCGCCGCGCCCCGCCGTACGTGCCGTCGAGCGCCCTGCCGAACCGCCTGTGTTCCCGTCGTCGCCCGCCGAGCCGCGTCCTGGCCCTTCGCAGGCCGAGGCGCCGGCCGCACGGGTTGAGCGGTCCGGTCCGCGGGTCGAGCCGTCCGCCGAGCGCGCCGAGCGGGCCGCCGCGCGGGCCGAGTCGCCGTCGGTGGAGGCGTCGGCCGAGGTCGGCTCCCCTGCGGCCCGGGTCGATCAGCCGCGCCGCCCGGACGCTCCGCAGGCTGACCCGCTCCCGGTCGAGACTGGCTCCGCGGAGAAGCCCGCGGCCCCTGAGCCTGCCGCACAAGCCGACTCCGAGACCCCCGCCGAACCCAAGAAGAAGTCGACCCGCCGCAACAAGCGCGCCAGCGTGCCGAGCTGGGACGAGATCATGTTCGGCAAGAAGGCCGACTGACTCTCGGGTTCAGCCGGCCAGACGGCTCAGCTTCGTCATGGCGTCGTGTTCCAGCTGGGCGATGTCATGCAGTTGGTCGGCGGCCTTCGCCAGGCACTGCGGATCTTCGGACTCGCCGGCCCTGGTGATCAGTGCGGCGACTTCGGTCCACAGTGCGGCCGCTTCGCCGTACAGCGCATGAGCGGTGCGTAGGTCGGCGTTGTCGACGAGTCGGGTGCACTCGCCGAGGAAGTCCCGGTAAAGGTTGCGGAAGAGCGCGCCGCCGGTGCCGGCCTTCTCCATCAGCAGAGCCGCTTGTGGAAGGTCGCGCTGTGGGTCGGTGCTGCGCTCGATCCAGGTCGGCACGAGCTTGCTCGCCTTCTCGATGCCGCGGTACCCGAGGTTCGCGATCGGCGGATGCAGGAACGCCTGCGCGCACGCGATGATCGCCGGAACGACGCGTTCCTCCACCGGAGGCAGACCGTGCGGCGCGGTGATCGTGAACGATCGATGTCTCGCGGTCATCGGCCCGCGTGCCGCCCGGGCCGCGGCGAGGCCGGCGAGGCTGGTCGTCACCGCACCACCCTGTGCCCGCGTGTCCGCGAGTCGTGCGACGTTGGCGTCGTACCCGATCATCGCGACGATGTGCCCGCCGAAGTGCACCTTCGAGGTGAAGTAATCCAGGTAGTAGCTGTCGAGCTGCAGCCCGACCGGCGTCCCCGCGTCGACCGACGCCGCAACGTTGGCCCACGCCTTCGCCGGCGAACTGGTCTCCCGCACGTCCAGCTCGAGCCCGAGCCGGGCGGCGAGATTCCGCGCGAGCTCGAACGGCTTGACCCGCCCACCCAGGAACGGGAAGTCGAAGCTCTTGCTGTCCCAGTACACGAACGACAGCCCGGACCCGAGTCCGAAGATCATCGCCTCCGACAGCTCGATCCCTTGATGCCGCAACAACACCCCGAGCGCCGTCGTCTCACAGTGCTCGCCAGCCTCCACCAGCATCACCTCCTGTACCCGCATCCTGCCTCCTCCCCTTACCGGAGAGTCGAATCCGCTCACCGGGCGCGTGGCAGGGCGTAGCTGTGGACGCGGTTGTTGACCGGCACCAGGTGGTGCGCTGCGATCAGTTGATCAGCGTGGAGGCCATGGAACCCGACCAACACCGCCCCCAGGTCGACCCATCCGGCGACGTACTCTCCACTGCGATAGGCCCAGAGCAGCCGCTCTTCTCCGTCGACCGGCAGCTCGTCCGCTTGCCAGTCCGGCGCACCGACTTCGGCTGCCAGCCTGCTCACGTCGTCCAGCCTCAGCGGCGGTAACTCAGCGCGAGCCGCGGTGGGCGCCAGCCCGAGCAACGCGTTCGTCGCAACGTCGACCTGAGGGTCACGCCGACGAGACGCGGCCTGCAGCTTCCCGTCGGTGATGACGGTGACCGTCCGGCCGATGTCGTCCTCGTGCGCCAGAGCGACGTACCAGAACGGCCCGGCGACACCGTCCCCGAGCCGATTCCACACGTCAACCGTTCGACGCCCGGAAAAGGCCGGGCCCAACCCGTACAAGGGGAAGGGCACCTCCGGGACCGGCGAAAGCACCGCGGCCACGACTCCCCTCCCCTCTCCTCACTCGCCCGAACGCCCGAGGCAGAGTCTGGCCGGTTCAGCACGACTTTGTGCACCAGATCCGTACTTTTCGCCGCTGGGAATACGGATCTCGTGCACAAAGTCGGCCTTGTCGACACCGTAGCGGGATCAAGCTCGGGTAGCTCGGAAGGTAGGCCCCGTGGGGGTGGCTCGTGGGGGTGGCTGGTGGGTTCTTGACGGATCACGGACAGTCCCGGATTGCGGACGGCGTTTGCGGGCAGGGCGGCGTACTGTCATGATCGTCGGCATGCAGATGCTGTGTTGTTGCTGTTGTCGCTGACGCGCGCCGACTCTCGGCGCACGAGGCCCTGTCCTTTCCGTGGCCCGCCCGCCGACACAGCACCCACAGGAACATCGCATGAATCTCCCGGCTCTCGCCGATCTGTTCGCGTCTCATGGTCTCCGGCTGCTGCCCGGTTCGTACGCCGTACCGGTACAGCTGCTCGTTCAGTTGCCCGATGCCACGATCATCGAGTTCACCGCCCGCGGTACGACGGTCCGCCTGCGCCGCTTCGCCCCTGACGCGCTGACCACGATCACCATCCCGGCCGAGTGCGGCTGCGGCGACCACCACCCGCAGACCGGGCCCACCCGCGTGACGTTGAGCCGGTACGCCGTACCGCTCGACGAACGCATCCTCGACGGCGAACTCGAGTACGGCTGGCGCCACCACGAAGCCGGCCTGCTGACCCTCGCCGACGCCACCGAACACTTCTTCACCCTCCTCGAATCGCTCACCCCAGCCCCCACCCGAGAACTGGTCGGCGTTGCCTGACCCAGCCGGCCGGAGTGGTCGGGGCGGTTCAGCGCGTCGGAGGCTTGCGCTCCGGTTTGGTTCTCGATTGAGTGCGGCGCTGGGCCTCGCCGCGACCGGCGACCGTGTTCGCGGGTTCGTGTGGGCGCAGTTGTCCGGTGGTGATGAACTTCAACGGCGCCGGATCCGTGACGGCGGGCCCTCCTTCGGCGGGCACTGCGGTGTAGGTCTGGTTCAGTTCGGCGCGCGCGATGATGTACGGCTTGGCGAGGTCCAGCGAGCCGTCAGGTCGGATCAGGCAGGCGAACCCGCAGTCGGCGGCGCCGTACTGCGGTTCGCCCCACGGCGCGTTGATCCAAACCGGGCCGCCGGTGGTGTTCGCGAGGGCGCGGATCCGGCCCTTCGCCTGGTACACGCCCGGCTCGCTCGTGGGGCCGTAGCGTGCCTCGAACTCCGCCGGCTCGACCGCGTACTGCTCGCCGCCAGGATTCTCCACCAGCCATTGCCCGGCCGGCGCGACGCGCTCGGTCTCCCGCGTCCCGTCGGCCAGCACGGTGGCCACTGGTGTGTCCTCGGTGAGGATCCGCGCCTTCACCGTGGCCGTCTTCCGGTACTCCCTCGCCTCGCTCGACGCGAACCGAGCGGCGTACTCGGGCGAAGTCAGATCGATGTAGGTGTGACCGCGGTGGTCAGGCTCAGTCATCTCGCTCCCGCGTTTCGTCGAAGCCCTGCTGTACGTCACACTCGTGAACAAGTACTGGCCCCGAAGCGCTGTCCGTTGACAGAAGAAAGCCTTCCAGGCAGCGAGGTCACCGGCCCCCGGTCAGGGGCGCCGGTGGGCCGGCTCGGTGGTGTCGAAGTGGTGGCGGGCTTGTTCGACCTTGGTCAGGTTGGATGACCAGTCGGCGAGGGCGTGGAAAAGGGGCGCGAGGCTCCGGCCGAGAGGGCTGATGTCATACTCGACGCGGGGCGGGACCTCGGCGTGGTACGTGCGCGTGATGAGGCCGTCGCGTTCCAGTTGGCGGAGGCGTTGAGTGAGGACCTTCGGGGTGATCACACCGATGCGCCGCTGCAGTTCGACGAAGCGCTGGCGACCGTACTCGTTCAACGTCCACAGGATCGGTGTGGTCCAGCGGCTGAAAACCAGGTCGACCACGGGCGCGATCGGACACGCCTGCACGGGGTCGCCCGCCAGGCCGTCACCCACCCCGTCAGGCATCCCGTCAGGCATGCCCTTCGACGTGTCGGGTACGGCGGATACGGCGGCTGTGGTCTCGGTCACAAACCCAATACTATCCTCTAGGTACCTAGTATCGATCGACTACTAGCGTCGTCGTCATGATCGTGATTACCGGAGCGACCGGCAACGTCGGCCGCCCTCTCGTACAGACCCTGTCCGCCGCCGGCGAGGACGTCGTCGCCGTCTCCCGCCACGCCGCCCCGAGCGGCAACACCGACCCGAACGTCAGTCACTTCGCCGCCGATCTGAACTCCCCCGAGAGCCTGGCGCCGGTGCTCGACGGCGCGAAGGCGATCTTCCTGCTCACCCCGCCCGACTTCCTTGCCGGCGGCAACCTCCACGAGGTTCTCGAGGTGGTTCGCGGTGCCGGCGTACCGCGGGTTGTGTTCCTGTCGTCCCAGGGCGTCGGTACGCAGCGCCACCCTTCCGTGTTCGAGGACGCCGTCACCGGATCGGGGCTCGAATGGACGATCCTGCGACCGGGCAACTTTGCCAGCAACGCGTACGCATGGGCGGATTCGATCCGTACCCAGCGCGCGATGGCCGCACCGTTCGCGGATGTTGCGCTCCCGGTCGTCGACCCGCAGGACATCGCGGAGGTTGCGGCCGCCGCGCTCCTCGAGTCCGGCCATGCGAACGCTGTTTACACGTTGACCGGACCGGCCGCGATCACCCCTCGCCGTCAGGCGGAGATCATCCAGGAGGTCATCGGTACGCCGATCGCCTTCACCGAACTCACCCGCGACCAGGCTCGCGCAGGCATACTCACCCACATGCCCGAGCCCGTCGTCGAGACAACTCTCAGTATCCTCGGCTCCCCCACTCCGGCCGAACAGGCCGTCAGCCCCGACGCGGAGAAGGTCCTCCGTCGCCCGCCGCACACCTTCGACGACTGGGTCACCCGAAACCTCCAGGCCTTCCGCTGACCACGCCACCCCTGGGCGGGACGAGATACGGCTGGACTGGGGAGTCCTGCTGGTCGTTTCAGGTGCGCAGCACTCCCCAGTCGCGCCCGAGAGGGCTGTTGCCTATGGCTTGGTTGCCGGCTCGGGGGGTTGGGGCGGGGTGGGGTTTTGGGTGCGGAGTTCTAGTTGGCGGCGGAGGGTTTCGGCGGCTTGGTGGGCTGCTTGATGGGCGGTGGTCAGGGCGGCTACCCGATCTTCGGCTGCCTTCTTGATGTCGGTGAGCTGGGCTTGGTGGTCGGCTCTGAGTTGGTCGCGGTCGGCGCGGTGTTCGGCGCGCAGCGATTCGAGTTCGGCGCGGTGGCGGTCGCGTTCCTGGGCGAGCTCGGTGCGGAGTTGGTCGGCGGCCTGCTGGGCGCCTTGCCGGTCGGCCTCCGCGGCCGCTTGGGCTACGCGGGCGGACTCGGCTTCGGCTCGCGCCTCACGTACCTCCGACTCAGCGGCCGCGCGCACGGCGCGGAGCTCCTCCTCCGCCTCCGCGCGTATGCGCTCCACCTCGACAACGGCCGCATTGGCAGCCGCTGCGATCTCCTGGCGCGCCTTCTCCAGCTCGGCGTCAGTCGTTTCGCGGATGGATTCGGCGTCCTGACGAGCTTGGGCGGCTGACACCTCAGCGGCAGCGGCGACGGCACGCGCCTGCTCGAGCTCCGCCACGGCTTCGCGAGCGGCCTCGTCGGCTTCCTCGCGAGCCTCTTCCGCCTCTGCCGCTTGCTGCTCGGCCTTGCGGCGGCGCTGTTCTTCCTGGCCGAGCTGACGTTCGAGGTCGGCGAGCTGGGCGCGGCTCGCGGCCTGGACCTGCTCGACCTCCGCCGCGACCGCCTCCGCGTCGCCGTACGTACGAACCGCCTCGGCGATCTGCGCGAGGTGACCTTCCAGTTCCTCCACCAAGCGGGGCAGGCGCCCCTTCATGAGTTGCTCGATCGTCGTCCGGGCTGCGGTAACCGGCCCCGGACCGGATTCGTGACTCTCGGGGGCGTCGTCGCGGCGCACGGGCTGCCTGGCGAGACGGTTCTTGGCGGCCCAGGCGTTCGCCTTGTTGTGCAGCACCGGCTTTCCGTCAGGGCCGGCTCCTTCGCGTCCGCAGTACTTCGGCGGGCGTCCCGGCGTCCCCGGGTCGACCTGTTTCGGGTTCTGGCAGCTCACGCCGGGGAACTCACACAGTCCTTGCCGCCGCTGCGCGAGCGAGTCCGTTTCCGTCATGCCGCCACCCTATCGCATTAAGTCGATTTCGTAGGCATTTCCGTTTGGTTTATGTCCGCGTCTTTAGACGTTACAAAACCAAACAGAAGTAGCGCATAATCCCCGTTATGCGCTAGGATCTCCGTGTGGACGATCGCCCGGCAGCACTCGTGTTTCGGCCAGCAGCGGACACCGCAGTAGAACTACCGGCACCAGATCCGGCCACCGAGACCGCCGTACGGCGCTCACTCGGACGCCGGCGTCCGTTGCACGATCCGAAGGCTGACCTGGTCGATCGCCTGGACCTCCTGGCGGAAACGCTGACGCCTGAGCTGACCGCGCTCGTGGTGCTGTGGCTGGGCGGGACACGGCGAGCGAGCCGGGATACCCGGATCGGGTATGCGGACGACATCCTGCTGTGGGCCGATTGGGCGCGCCGTGAGCTCGGCCGGGATCGGTTCGCACTGGACCTGCATCGTGGCGAGGTGACCATGTGGCTCACCTACCAGCAGGATGCGGGCGCGGCCGCGTCGTCCATCTCGCGCCGGCTGTCGTCGTTGTCCAGCTTGTACCGGTACGCCGCGGGGTGGGGGCTGCCGGTGGTCTCGCCGATCTCGGACGACGACCATCGGCCGAAGTTCCACCGCGGCCGGCGTGCGACCTCGGCGCGTGTGCTCGAGGCCGATCAAGTTGCGGCGCTGCTCGCTGCGGCGCGTGATGTCCGCGATGCGCTGGTCGTCGGTCTGCTGTACACCGGGGCGCTGCGGGTGTCCGAGCTGTGCGGCGCGAACGACTCCGACCGGCAGGACGAGGGCCGGCGGACATGGCTTGTCGTCACCCGGAAGGGTGGGCAGGCAGTGCGGGTGCCGCTCGAGGCACGCGTGGTGGAGTTGCTCGAGCTGTACCGCGCAATGCGGCCGCCGTGGACCGGTTCCGGACCTGCGCCGCTGATCGCCGACGCCAATGGCGGGCGGCTGGATCGGCACGATGTCACGCGGATCCTGCGCCGACTGGCGCGAACCGCGGGTCTCCCCCGGCCCGAGACGATCACCCCGCACGCGCTGCGGGCCACGGCGATCACCGATCAGAAGCGGCGTGGACATGGTGCCGAGGAGTTGCAGGAACTCTCGGGGCACGCAGACGTGCGAACCGTGATGATCTACATCGACGACGACGGCCGCAACGAGCGCGTCGCCGCCCTCACCGACGACCTCGGCCGCGTCATGACCGCGGTCCCCCGCCACCTGAAGTCGCCCAGCTGAGCCGGCCCGATCACCCGCATCAGCAACGTCGTCAAGCCGCAGTCAGACCGGCAGCGACTGGATCTTGTATTAGTAACACGCTTGGTTTAACTTAAGCGCGCAGTCGTAGTGGTTGTCGGTCCTGGTCCGCCACCTGGGGGTTTCGGCATGTTCAGACGTCTGCTCGTGTGGGTGTTGCCCGCCGTGCTGTTCAGCAGCTTGATCGCGGTACCGGCGGCGCGCGCCGCCGCGATGTATCCCAGCGGGGTCGGTGCCGATCTCGGCCCGACACCCACGACACTGGGGGTTCGGCCAGCGGCCGGTGATGATCCAGCCGGCCTGCGGATCGGGACCGAGCAAGGTCGCGGTTACTGGCAGACGAATCAGGCGGCCGGCACCGGCTACCTCGAGTTCGATGTCGACCACGACTATGTGGACGAGATCGGCACCGACGACGTCCTGGTGACGGTGACCTACCTCGACAGCGGCTCTGGCACCCTCGAGTTGCAGTACGACGCCAAGGCCGACCCGCAGCAGGATGCCGACGACATCCGACTCGCCGGCACCGGCGGCTGGAGGACCGGCGTCTTCCAGCTCACCGATATCGCGTTCACCGACCGGCTCGGCGACGCTGACGTCAGACTGTTCGGCAGCGCGGATGTCACGATCGCCGGCCTGCGCATCAGTACCGCGGGGGCAGCCGTCCAGCTCGGAGCGAACCCGGTCCAGAACGGGATCAGTCCCCGGGCCGGCGACGACGCCGCGCACCTGATCACCGGTACCCAGGACGGTCGCGCGTACTGGCAGACCGACCGCACCGCCCCGCCGCCGGGCACGAACTTCTTCTACCTGAACGTCGCGGACACCTACCTGTACGACAACCAGAACCTCGTCCTGGTCAGCGTCGACTACTTCGACGAAGGCAATGGGCAGTTCGGGCTGCACTACGACTCCCCCGGCGACACCATCCCGGAGAAGTTCAAGAACTCCGAGGTCGTGTACTACGGCGACACCAAGACGTGGAAGACGTACACGTTCGCGCTTCCGGACGCGGTGCTGACGAACCGCTCGAACGGCGGCGACTTCCGGATCCACAACGGTGACGCCGCCGTCGACCTCAAGGTGGCCGCGGTCCGCGTGGCCAAGGTCGCGACCACACTCGACGTGACCGAAGGACTCCTCGACCTGATCGGCGACGCGACCCGGACCGTTGAGCGAGCCCGCGAAGGCACCCGCGACGGTCAGTACCCGACCGGCAGCCGCGCCACGTTGCAGACCGCGATCGACCAGGCTCAGGCCATCGCGGAGACGCCGAACGTCACCGACGCCCAGGTCAAGGAAGCCCTCGAAGCGCTCGAATCCGCCCTCAACACATTCAACGCACAGGCGATCGACACCAACTTCGCCGACGACGGTACGGCGACTGCCAGCAACGGCACCGCGGCGGCGAACGTCAACGACAACAACCCCCAGACAGCCTGGACCGGCCCAGCGAACTCCTGGCTGCAGCTCGACCTCACCACCCCGCGCCCGGTCAACGACGTACGTATCGAGTGGACCGAGGCAGGCGCCCCCGACTACACCGTCCAGGTCTCCAACGACGGGAAGAAGTTCACCGCCGTCGGTCGCAACGCATCGCCGGGCGGCACCAGCCGTACCCGCTTCGCCACCACCACCGTCCGCTACGTCCGCGTCGCGATGACCGGCGCCGACACGTTCGGCGTCAGGGAACTCCAGCTCCGCAACACGCCGACCGCAACGCCGGCACCGAAACTCGTTGCCACCAGCACCGAGGACGGCGTGGTCGCGGACTTCGACGCCACGCAGTACGGCGCCGACCGGACCGGCAGGCGCGATGCGACGAAGGCGATTCAGCACGCGATCTACGCCTGTCAGGACGCCGGCGGAGGCACCGTCTGGTTGCCCGCCGGACAGTACAAGGTCACCGACACGATCGAGGTGCACGCGTTCTGCACGGTCCGCGGCGACCACGGGCGGAAGCTCGGCACCGGCACCGTGATCATCGCCGACCTCCCAACCGGTGACGACGGCCCGAGCCTGTTCCGTATCGGCGGCAGCGCGGGCGTGCTCGGCCTCACCACCTACTACCCGCACCAGAACGCCAGCCAGCCGGTCCCGTACAACTACACCTTCGAGATCCCCGGCGGTGCCTGGATCGGCAACGAGAACTACATGATGGCGACGATCTCAGACGTCACGATGCTGAACTCGTACCGCGGGATCGGCGTCAGCACGATGCCCAGCGACCAGGGCAATGCCCCGAGCTCGGGCCAGGTGCACGAGTCGACGACGATCCGCAACGTCCGCGGTACGGCGCTGTTCGAAGGCGCGCGGGCCTACAACGGCGCCGACGTCGGCACCTGGGAGAACGTCGCCTTCAGCAACCAGTACTGGGCCGAAGCACCCAAGGCCTTCCACCCGCCGGCCCGCGCCATGCTCGACGCCTGGACGCGCGCCAACGGCACCGGCCTCACTCTGGGCGACCTCGAGTGGGACCAGTTCTACCGCATCAGCCTCGCGGACTACGCCGTCGGCATCCACGTCGTCGCCGGACAGCGCGCCCAGTTCACCGGCAGCTTGCTCGAGCCCGATGTACGGCGGACCGGCATCGGTCTCAAGGTCGACGTGCTGGACGACCGCTGGGGACTCACCCTCGCGGGCGGCCATGTCGACGGCGGCATCGTCAACAACTCCCGCGGCTATGTGAAGATCACCGGCACCGAGGTCGTCGGCCAACAGTCCGGGATCATCCACCACATGTCCGGCCAAGCGCCGACGTACACACACGAGCCACTGCCGAAGCCGGTGCAGAAGCTGTACGTCGTGGACGCGCCACACGGAATCGGCTACCTGCCGGCCGCGGACGCGACCCGCGCGGTGCAGAAGGTCCTCGACCGGGCCGGTCGCGACGGCGGCGGCATCGTTTACCTCCCCGCAGGCTGGTACCGGATCAGCACGCACCTCAGCGTCCCGGCGAAGGTCGAGCTGCGTGGCGCCTCCGCCGTACCGAACCGGGACCAGAGCGGCGCCAGCGGCGGCACCGTCCTGCACGCGTTCGAGCGCACCACCGACACGGCGCTCATCACACTCCAGAATCGCGCCGGTGTCCGTGGCCTGCGGGTCTTCTACCCGGAGAACAACCCGGGCCGGGCCGAAGGCGTCCTCCCCTATCCGTACGCGGTCCGCGGCCATGCAGGGGCGAACTACGTCATCAACGCCGGCTTCCCGAACGCCTGGAACGGCATCGACCTGAGCGGCGACGACGTCGTGGTGCGCAAGGTCGCCGGTGCGTTCTTCGACCACGCGATCGCGGTCGGCCCCGGCCGCAACGGCCGCATCGAGGGCGTGCTGTCGAACGGGAACGCGGTCACGCGCGTCGGGTACCAGCAGCCGTACTGGATGAACGAGAGCCGCATCTTCGAGCTCGTCATCGACAAGTACATGCGCAAGACCGCCAAGATCGTCACCGTCGACGGCGCCACCGGGCTGACGTTGCTGAACGTGTTCGCGTACGGCTTCCACGACGGCCTGGTCGTCAACTCCGGGCAGGTGGACGCGTTCAATCTCGGCACCGACAACCTCGGCGCCGACGGGTTCACCGTGCGGGTGCAGAACGGTGCCGTCGAGGCGACGAACCTCGCCCGCTACAACGGCGCCACGCTCAGCGGTCCGGCGACGTTGCACAACGTGATGGTCATCAACGTCGTGCAACGCAGCATCGAGGTGCGAATCGCCGGAAACGGCACCGCCCGGATCGCTGGAAACGAGTCCGAGCCGGGAACGTACGAGGTCGGCGCGCAGGTCACCGTGACGGCAGCGCCAGGATCGGATAGCGTTTTCCAGAACTGGACCGACAACGGGACCGTGGTGTCGACAGCGCCGTCGTACACCTTCACGGTCGGCACGGACCAGGTACTGACCGCTAACTTCACGCCGAAGTAGGAGCGAGATGGCTGACACACAACAGCAGGTCGCGATCGTCGGATGCGGCATCATCGGCAGGACGCACGCCCAGACCGTCGCGGACCGGCCGGACGCGATCGTCACCGCCCTGGTGGACGGCGACACCGCGGCCCGGGAGTCCCTGCGGGCGAGCCTGGTCGAGGCCGGCCAGCCGGAGCCGAAGCTGTACGACGACCTGACCGCGGCGCTGAGTGGGTCGGACGTCTCACTCGTCGCGATCTGCACACCGAGCGGTACGCATGCCGCGCTCGCCGAGGAAGCCCTGAACGAGAAGAAGCACGTCGTCATCGAGAAGCCGCTCGACGTCGACCTGGTCCGGGCCCGCCGCCTCGGCGCGGCGGCCACCCGGGCCGCGAACCACGGCGTCCTGGCGTCGGTGATCAGCCAGCACCGCTTCGACGCGGGCAGCGCGGTGGTCAAACAGGCGATCGACGCCGGCCGGTTCGGGCGGCTGACGTCCTGCGTCGCGACGGTGGCCTGGTGGCGCAGCGACGAGTACTACGCGTCCGCGGGCTGGCGCGGGACGTGGGCACAGGACGGCGGCGGCGCTCTGATGAACCAGGGCGTCCACACCGTCGACCTGATGCTGTGGTTCATGGGCCGCCCGGTCACCATCCAGGCCCAGGCGCTGCGGGCGTCGCACCACGCGATCGAGGTCGAGGACACCGTGGTCGCGACGCTGACCTTCGAGAACGGTGCCGTCGGTACGCTGCACGCCACGACCGCGGCGTACCCGGGCAGTCGCACCCGCGTCTCGGTCCACGGTGACCAGGGCGGCGCCGAGGTGGAGGACGACCGCCTGCGCCGGCTGAACGTCGACGGTTCGCCCGACGACCAGCCCATCGACGTCGGTGAACCCGGCGGCCACACGGCGCAGTATGACGACATCCTGACCGCGATCGCCGACGGTACTCCGCCGGCGATCACCGTGCAGGACGCGATCGACGCGCTGGCCACGGTCCGCGCCGTCTACATCGCGTCGACACTGCAGCGTCCGGTGAAGTTCGTCGACGTGCTCGAGGGCCGGTACGACGACGTGGACGTGTCCCGCGGCATCGGGCTACCGCCCAGCTGACCGGCTCCGGGGTGAGCCGTCGTCAGGCCGGCGGCTCACCCGGCTCGCGGTCGTTCAAGATCCGGTGGTACAGCTTGCTGTCCTGCCAATGCCCGTCGATGTGCAGGTACCGCGGCGCAAACCCGTACTGCTCGAACCCGCACTTCTCCAGCACCTGCTGCGACCGTGTGTTCCCGGCGCCCGTGCTGGCGGCGATCCGGTGCAGGAGCAACACCTCGTCCGCCAGCCGGCACACTGCAGTCAGTCCCGCCGTCGCCAGTCCCCGGCCGGTCTCGGCGACGTCGACCCAGTAGCCGATGTCGCCGTTGCGCCACGGACCGAGCACGATGTTCGACAGCGTCATCGTCCCAATCACGCGATCGCCTTCGGCCAGCACCCACGGAATCAAATTTTCCCGCGCGAGCTGGTCGGCGAACCGCTGCGTCTGGAACTCGGGGCCGTACCACTCGGCCGTACGGCGTGGTTCCCAGGGAGCCACCTGTTCGCGGCTGCGCTGGAGCGCTTCGCAGTACGACGGTGCGTCCTCGAGCCGGACCGGGCGGAGTATCACCGTGTCCGTGAGCGGAACGGTAAGTGCAGCGGTGAGAGTCGCATCCACCCGCGCATCCTAGATCGCCTACGCGCCGGCGCACCGACCGACCACAGGGCTGTCCGTGGCCGAGCTACTTGGGCAGCCGGCGCGCCTGGCTCGAGCCTGAGACGCGCGGGGTGAACGCGTCGTGGAAGATTGTCGACGCCGCCCCGACCGCGGCCGCGTCGGTCTGCAGCATCGACTCCTCGACTGCGACCGGCCGCGTCTCGCGGGCCACCGGGTGGGCGTTCACCGCCCGTCCGATCTCGGTCAGGAAGATCTCGGCGATCTCCTTACCGAACGCGGGTCCGCCGAGGACGACCAGGTCGACGTCGAGCAGGTCGACCAGCCCGACCGCACCCTGCCCGATCACCCGGGCGACCTGCGTCACCGCCTTCACCGCCGCCTCGTCCCCGTCCGCGGCCGCCTTGCACACCGCGCGGTACCGCTTAGCCTCGTCGGTCGCGCCCGGATCCGTCTCGACGTATCCGTACTCGGCCGCGATGACCGGCAGCGACGCCGTCGGGTTGCACTCGGGGACCATTCGCGGGCCGTTCTCCGGGTCCCACTCCCCCATCCGCAGCGCGGCGATCTGCCCGAACTCGCCCGCGTTCGCCGTCCGGCCGCGGTAGATCGAGCCGTTCAGGATCAGCCCGCTGCCGACGCCGGTGCCCAGGTACAGGTAGGCGAAGTCGCGGGCGCGCGCGGACCGGCCGATCCACCGCTCGCCGATCGCGGCCGCCGTACCGTCCTTCTCCACGAGCACCGGGTGATTCAGCTTCTGCTGCAGCAATTCGCGGATCTTCAGGCCGCGCCACGCCGGCTGCAGCGGCAACGCGAGCAGCGTGCCGTCGGCGTCGATCGGCCCGGGGACGGCGACTCCCACCCCGAGCATCGAGGAGAGGTCGATCTGGCTGATGCTCAGCGCCGCGGTCACGGTGGCCGCGGTCAGGTCGACCAGCTTGCCGGCCTGCAGGTCCTCGGCCAGCTCGACGGTCTCGCGGCGCACGATCGTGCCGTCGAGATCGACGACCGCGACCGTCAGTAGCTCGGGATCGATGTGGATGCCGACCGCGTGCGCGGCGTTCGACCGCAGCCGCACCGGCGTCCGCGGCTTGCCGAGCCGCTCGGCGCGCTCCTGCGCCTCCTCCACCAGCAGACCTTGCTGAAGAAGGATGCGCAGGATCCGCGACACCGACTGCTGGGTCAGCCCGGTCCGGCGGGAGATCTCGGTCCGGCTGATGATGCCGGCCAGCCGGATCGTCTCGATGATCACGGCCTCGTTGAACGACCCGAGGTCGTACTGGTTCGCCCCCGCGCGCCGCAGCTCCGCGAGCCCGTCGACCGAATCGCTCATCTCCGCCTCCCCGTCGCTTCTCTCATCGCCTGGCCGTGATCGTACTGCCCACCGTCACCGAAGACCGGTCACGATCACGGTGCTTCGAGCGCGCCGTCGATGCGTCGTACGCCGGCTGCCCACTCGTCGTGCCCGGACAGTTGCGCGGGATAACGGGCTGCGGCTTCGAGGTCGAGGTCGATGCCCCAGCCGGGTGTCTCGTTCGGGCGCAGCCAGCCGTTCTCGATCCGCAGCGCGCCCGGGAACACCTCGTAGGTCGCGTCGTTGTAGACGTGTCCTTCCTGGATGCCGAAGGCAACCGACGACACATCCAGCGCGACATTGGCCGCGACCCCGATCGGCGAGGTGTCGCCCGGGCCGTGCCACGCCGTCCGCACCCCGCACAACTCGGCCAGGTCGGCCAGCTTCCGCGCCGGGGTCAGACCACCGATGTCGGAGATGTGCGACCGAATGAAATCCACCCCGAGATCGCGCACCAGCCGGACCGCGTCGGTCATCGAGGTCGTCAACTCACCGACCGCCAGCGGCACCGGCGACGCCGCCCGCACCTCCGGCAGCCGATCCCAGTGCTCCGGCGCCAGCACGTCCTCCAAGAAGAACAGCCCGTACGGCTCCAGCGACCGCGCCAGCAACACCGCTTCCTTCGGCGTCAACCGCGAATGCACGTCGTGCAGCAACTCGATGTTGGCCGGCAGCGCCTGCCGCGCCGCCGCGAACAACTCCGGCGTCGTGCGCAGATAGTCCCGCGCCGACCAGCCGTTGCGGTACGGCGCATCCGGGTACAGTGTCGGCACCTGCGGAGCGCCGTACCCGCCACCGCCCGGCGTCGACATCTGCAACCGCACATGCCGCCAGCCCTGCGCGACCAGCTTCTGCGCATGCTCGACCGTTTCCTCGATCGACGTGCCGCTGGCGTGGATGTAGGTGTCGGCGGCGGCGCGGACCTTGCCGCCGAGCAGCTCGTACACCGGCATCCCGGCCCGCTTGCCGGCGATGTCCCACAGCGCCTGATCGATCCCGGAGATCGCGTTGTTCGTCACCGGACCGCCACGCCAGTACCCCGAGAACGCCGCCAGCCGGGTCAAATCACCGATGTCCCCCGGGTACCGGCCGATCAGCAGCCTGGCCAGGTGCTCGTCGACGAACGTCTGGACCGCCTTCCACCGCTGCGTGAACGTCGCACAACCCAACCCGTACAACCCCGGCTCGGTCGTGTCGACCTTCACCACCACCAACGGGATCCCCTGCGGCGCCGTAACGATCGCCTGGACGTCCCGGATCCGGACGTCATCGCGGACAGGCCACGGCTGATCGAAATTCGAAGGCATGTGTTCAGTGCTCCAGACTCAAAGTAGGCAAATCCAGTTCGTGCCGGGCCGCGAAGCCCAGCACCGTCCGTACGGCGCTCAGGTCGATCGGCACCTCGCGGCCGGCGAACCGGCGCGCCCGCGGCACCTCCGGCGCGTAGGCATCCAGCAGATCGTCGGTCGCATACGGCGCGATCGTGGTGCTCGCGGTCACGAAGAAGGTGTGCGCGCCGGACAGCGGCGCGGTCAGCCCGAGTTCGACGGCGTACGCCGCATCACGCGTGTCCAGATAACTCCACGCCTCCCGGACACCGCTGCCGGGGTGCTCGCGGGCGTGCTCGGACATCTTCCCCAGCGCCTCCGCCGAGTTCACATGCGGGAAACGGAAGGCGACCACGTCGATCCCGAACCGCCGCCACGCCGCCCGCGCAGTGTTCTCGTCGGTCTGCTTCGACAGCGAGTACGGATCGGCGACGTCGGTCGGCGCCTGCTCGTCCCACGGGAAGTACGGCGGACGGATCTCGTGCGGATTGAACGGCACGCCCGTCGCGTTGATGCTGCTCGCGATCACCGCCCTGTCGATCCCGAGCGCACCAGCCTGCGCGAGCACGTTGAACGTCGACACCACGTTGATCGAGAACACGTCGTACGGCGTCCCCGCCGACGGATGGGGCAGCGCCGCCAGATGGACGACGTACTCGACACCCTCGAGCGCCCGCGCCACATCCGTCTCCGACCGCGTGTCGCCGATCAGGATCCGGTCAGCCTTCAGGTCCGGATGCTCGATGTTGCTCAACGCGGTCACCTTCGCGCCGAGCGCGTTCAGATGCTCGACCGTGGTCCGTCCGATGCGGCCGGCGGCCCCCGTGACCAGCACCCGCCGGCCGTTCAGTTCACTCACTGTGCTCACTACTGTGCTCACTCATTCCTTGATACCCCCGGCCATGCCTACCCCGCGCAGGAACTGCTTCTGGAACAGCAGGAACAGCACCACCGGGATCAGCACCGCGAGGAACAGCGCGCTCATCTGCAGCGAGATCTCGGTGGTCTTGGCCACCCGGGGCAGCGCGACCGAGATCGGCTGCAGGCGAGGATCGGGCAGCACGAGCAACGGCCACAGGTAATCCTTCCACGAGCCGATCACGGTCAGCAGCGCGACCACGCCGACGATCGGCTTCGACAACGGCAGGATCAGCGCCGTGAACAGCCGCAGGTTGCTCGCACCGTCGATCCGGGCCGCCTCGATCAGCTCACGCGGGATCGAGTCGAAGTACCGTTTCATCACCAGCACGTTGAACGCACCCGCCGCCGACGGCAGCCAGACCGCCCAGAAGGTGTTCTGCAGGCTGATCCCGAGCAACGGCATCTTGAGGATCGTCATGTAGAGCGGGACGAGCGAGATGACGCCGGGCAGAAACAGCGTTGCGAGGACGGCGCCGGTCAGCACCGGCCCCCATCTCGGGCGCAGGATGCTGAGCACGAACGCTCCCGTCGTGCACACGAACAGCGTCGAGAGCATCGAGCCGATCGCGATGAACGCGGTGTTGCCCAGGTACGCGCCGATCTGCACCCGGTTCCACGCGTCCGGGATGTTCTGCGGCTGGATGCCCGACGGCCACAGCTGCATCGGGCCGCGGAGGATGTCCTGGCTGGTCGAGACACCGGACTTCAGCAGCCACAGCAGCGGCCCGACACCGGCGATCAGTACGCCGATGAAGATCAGCACCTGAACAGCGGGCAGGCCGTACCGGATCAGGCCACGCTGACGGTCCGCCGTCGAGATGATGCCGCGTTCATGACTCATGTCGTACTCCAGCGACGAGTGGCGAAGTGGTAGCCGACCGACAGCACGCACAGCACCCCGGCGAGCAGCACGCTGAGCGCGGTCGCGGCACCGAAGTCTCCGTTGATGAACGCGTACCGGTAGATCAGCAGCAGGATCGTCGTGGTCGCGTTGTTCGGGCCGCCGCCGGTGAACAGGAACGGCTCGGTGAACACCTGGAACGTGCCGATCAGCTGCAGCAGCATCATGATCAGGATGATTCCGCGGATCTGCGGCAGCGTGACGTGCCAGACCCGGCTCCAGATCCCCGCCCCGTCCAGTTCGGCCGCCTCGTAGAGCTCGGTCCGTACGCCGGTGAGCGCGGCCAGGTAGATGATCGACGTCGCGCCGGCACCCGCCCAGGTGGCCTCGAGCACGATCGCGGGCATCGCCAGCGTCTGCGAGTTCAGCCAGGCGAACGGCCCGATCCCGAACCAGCCGAGGATCGCGTTGAACACCCCCGAACCGCTCGGGTCGTAGAAGAACGTCCACAACAGGATTGCGGCCACCGGCGGGACGACGGCGGGCAGGTAGGACAGCACGTTGTACAGCCAGCCGGTCTTGCGCAGCTCGCTGATGAAGACCGCCAGGAACAGTGGCACCGGGAACCCGAAGATCAGTGCCAGGAACGCGAAGTACAGCGTGTTCAGGGCCGCCTGCGGGAGCTGCGGGTCGGTCAGCACGTAGCTGAAGTTCGACATCCCGACCCACTCGGGCGGCTGGACCAGGTTGTTCTTCTGGAAGCTGAGCACCAGCCCGCGGAGGATCGGCCCCCAGGAGAAGTACAGGAAGATCAGGACCAGCGGCAGCGCGAAGACGACGGCGCTGAGCCCGCCGGAGCGGTACCAGACGGCAACGCTCCGGCCGGGCTTGTGTGAGGTTCTCTGCTGGAACATGAATCGACCGCGCCGCTACCGGGCCAGGCGGGCGTCGACCTTCGCGGCAGTGTCGCTCAGCAGCTTGTCGATGTCCGCGTCCTTCTTGGTCAGCACCTGCTGGACGACCGGATCGAGCAGCGAGTAGACCTCCTGACCCTTGTTCGACGGTTCAGGCAGCAGCTTCAGGCTCGTGGTCGAGTCGATGTAGCCCTGGAACTGCTTGACCGGCACGTTCACGTACGGCTCGCGCCACTTGTTGTACTGGTCGTAGGTCTCCTGGCTGAGCGGCGTGATGCCGGGCCGGCCGACGAAACCCTTGTCCGCGATCGTGGTCTTCGCGTCCTGCACCGCCTGCGCCTCGGACGTGTATTTGTCGAACTGGTCGAACTTGATCCACTTCAGTGCCGCGACGATCTCGTTTTTGGTCGCCTTCGGGCTGATCATCTTCAGCGAGCCACCGGTCAGCGTGCCGTGCGGGCCGCCGTCCTGCGGCAGCGCGCCGTGGCCGTAGTCGGCGGGCTTCATCCCGAAGTTCTTCACGGTCATGTCGTAGGCGTCCGGCGCCTGCATGACCATCCCGATCTTCCCGGCCGCGAAGTCCTGCCGGACCTCTTCCTGGTTGTAGAGGAACCGGCTGCCCATCGAGTTGTCGGTCCAGCGCATGTCCTTCAGCAGCTGCAGCGCCTTCTTCGTCGGCGCGTCGTTGAACGTGCTCTGCTTGCCGTCCGGGCTCTCCACGCTGCCGCCCATGCTGTACGTCATCGTGGTCAGCATCCAGCCGCCGGTGTTGTTCGTGGTGAGCTGCGCGTAGCCCGCCTTGCCGGTCTTCTCGCTGATCTGCTTCGCGTACTGGCGGACCTCGTCCCACGTCGTCGGCGGCTTGTCCGGGTCGAGTCCGGCCTGCTGGAACAGCGCCCGGTTGTAGGCCAGGCCGACTGAGAAGACGTCGATCGGGACGCCGTAGATCCGTCCGTTCGCGTCCTGGACGATCTTCAGCACATTCGGGTTCAGGTCCTTGGTCAGGTCGACCAGCTTGAGCTCGTCGGTGATGTCCGGGAGCTGCTTGTTCGGGATCATGTTGGCCGGCTCGGTGAAGCTGATGTTCATCACCGTCGGCAGCGTGCCGCCGGCCACCTGGGCCTGGAAGGTCTGAGCCTCCCACTTGGTCTCGGTCGACTTCACCGTGATGTTCGGGTACTTCGCGGTGAAGTCCTTGATCTTCTGCTCGAACGCCTTGATGTCGTTCGGCTTGTCCGGCGTCGGGCGGTCCCCGACCGTGATCGTCACCGGCGCGTTCTCGTCGATCTCGCCGCCGGCGCCGCCGGTCCCACCGGACGCGGCCGGGTCCGCCTTCGCGCAGCCCGCCGCCACGAGCATCAGGCCGGCCGCCCCCAGGACCACCCCACGCCGGCCCCACCTGCTCACTCTCGTCATCGGAACTCCTCAGGTCCGGATGCCGCCGGTGTGCTCTGAGCCACACACCGACCAAGTGCCGAGTAAGTTAAACCAAGCGTGTTACTTACTCAAGAGGTCAGGGACGACGAGCGCAGTAACGGTTTCGCTTCAGACCTGGAGATCTCCCAGCGGGCAGGAACTTCGTCGACCGTGTGTGATCCTCGCGCAAAACGACTGGAGCCGGTCGGAGTACGGCGTCAGGATGGCGGCATGCAGCTTCGACCCGCGACCGCCGACGACCTGCCGTTCCTGATCCAGATGTTGCTCGAGGCGTACAACTGGGACGGGACGCCGAGCTTCGACGAGGAGAGGCTGCGATCCGACGACCACGCCGTGCGGTACGTCGACGCGTGGCCGCGCGCGAACGACTTCGGCGTCGTCGCCGAGATCGACGGCGAGCGGGCCGGCGCAGCCTGGGCGCGGGCACTCACCGCCGATCGGCCCGGCTACGGGTACGTGGCGGACGACGTACCCGAGCTCTCGCTGGGCGTCTCCCCCGAGTTCCGGCGGCGCGGTGTCGCACGGGCCCTGCTCGCCGAGTTGATCGCGCAGGCGCGCGCCGCGTCGTACCGGCAACTCTCACTCAGCGTCGATCCGGGCAACGTGGCGCGCAAGCTCTACGAGTCGTTCGGCTTCCGCAAGGTCGGCGTCAACGGCACGTCCGACACGATGATCCTCGACCTCCAGCCGGACTCGACCTCTGGTTGAGCCTTACCCGAAGCCGCGGACGCGGAACTGCATCACGCGGTACGGCCAGCCCTCGGCGGTGTTCCACTGGCTGACCGAGAGATGCAGGTCGGACAGCGTGGAGCCGGGGATCACGTACCCGCCGTACAACTGGGCGACGTGGTTGTCGTCCTCCGACCCCCAGGCGCCGCCGTAGATCAGCGTCTGCCGGTACGCCGTGTAGAGGTTGGACGTCGGCGTGTCCATGATGATGCCGTCGATCCGGTAGTCGCCGGCGTTGAACCAGGTCAGCACCCACTTGCCGCCGAGCGGACGCAGGCTCATCTCACCGAAGCTCCCGGACAGGATCGGCGTCGCCGGATTGCCCCATGCCCAGACGCCGTCGCGATAGCCCCATGGCTCGTACGCTCCCGGGTTCGCGATGTTCTCGGCCCGTACGCGCTTCAGGATGATCGGCTTGTTGCGCTGGAAGCCGGTCGAGTAGACGTACACGTACCCGTCGTTGCCGAGGCCCCAGGTGAGCAGCTGGAACATCCCGCCGTCGATGTTCGGATCGAACTTCGCGCCGGTGTGGTACCAGGTCGCGCCCGAGTTGTCCGAGCGCCAGATCTCGGTCCAGACCACATTCCCGAGGCCTTTGTTGACCATCGCGTGCAGGTACATCGACCCGCCGATCGTGATCACGTCCGACGGCAGTACGGTCGAGAACGTCGGGTTGTCGTGCGGGTAGTCCCACAGCTGCTGCGCCGCGTCTCCCCCGACCGCGCCGGACCACCGCACGCCGCCGTTCAGATCCGCGGTGGTGGACCACAACGCGACCGGCGAGCGCCACCAGCCGCCGCCGACCCGGGGCTCCTCGAAGGTGTCGCCGAACATGAACAGCAACCGCCCGTCGGGCGTCCGCGCCGGAATGCCGAGGTCGGTCGCGGCCATTCGGAACCGGTCGGTCAGACCCGGGCCGGTCAGATCCGCAACCTTGTTCGTCAGCACCGCCTGGCTCCCGGCCAGGGCCTGTCGCGGTACGGCGTTCGGTACGGCGGCCAGCACGCCGGCGCCGACGGCGGCGCGGAGGAAAGTGGAGCGCTTCATCGTCATCCGTGACTCCCAACAGCAACAGGGGCGGTTCGATGGGAAATCGATTTCTCTCTCACCCTCCCGCAGGCCTCTCGCGACGTCAACCCTTACAGCGAGAGCCGAATCCTGTGGCCCAGTTCACGGGCCGCAACCGTCACAGCCGACCCGCCGCCGGCATCTCCTGGGCATGACGAACACACAGCAGACGACAGTGCTGATCACCGGGGCGAACAAGGGACTCGGCCTCGAGTCGGCGCGACGGCTCGGTGGACTGGGATGGAAGGTCTTCCTGGGCTCGCGGGACGAGGAACGCGGCCGGGCGGCGGCCGAGAAGCTCGCCGCGGACGGCGTCGACGTCGTACCGGTGCAGCTCGACGTCACCTCCGACGAGTCGGTGGCGGCCGCGATGTCCGTCGTACGGCGGCACACCGAGCGGCTCGACGTACTCATCAACAATGCGGGTGCCCCGGGCAACGTGACGCATCCGGCCGAGGCGACGGCGGACGAGCTGCACGCGGTGTACGACGTGAACGTGTACGGGCCGGTCCGGGTGACGCACGCGTTTCTGCCGTTGTTGCAGGCGGCCGCACACCCGCGCGTGGTGATGGTGTCGAGCGCCGGCGGGGCGTTCAGCGTCGTCCTGGATCCCACGCAGCCGGTGGCGAAGATGTACGAGCTCGCCTACAGCACGTCGAAGGCGGCGCTCAACATGCTCACCGTGCGGTACGCCCAGGCCTTACCCGGCATCAAGTTCAACGCCATCACGCCGGGCGAGACCGAGAAGCAGACGTTCGCCGCGACCGACATGAACCAGCACAGGGGTCAGCTGACGGTCACCGAGGGGACCGACGTGATCGTCCGGATGGCCACGATCGGCCCGGACGGACCGACCGCGACCTTCGAGGATCGTGTCGGGCCGCTGGCCTGGTGATCAGTCCCGGCCCGTCGCCACCGGGCGCTCGGGGTCGGTGATCCACTCCGACCAGCTGCCGATGTACACGGTCGCCGGAATCCCCGCGGACTCCAGCGCCAGTGCCTCGTGCGCAGCAGTGACGCCGGAGCCGCAGTACACACCAACCTCGGCATCGGGAGTGACGCCGAGCGAAGTGAACCGGGCGCGGAGATCGGCGGCCGGCAGGAACCGGCCATTCTCGTCGACGTTGGCGGTCGTCGGGGCGTTCACGGCACCCGGGATATGTCCGGCGACCGGGTCCATCGGCTCGACCTCACCGGCGAAGCGTTCCGGGGCGCGCGCGTCGAGCAGGATGCCCTTGGCCGCGACCGCGGCGGCACCGTCGGCGTCGAGCAGTGGCAAGTGACCGGGAGTCGCGGTGAAGGTGCCGGCGCCCTCGGCCGGCACCTCCGTCGTGACCTCTCCCCCAGCAGCCCGCCAGGCGGCGAGCCCGCCGTCCAGGACCCTGACGTTCGTCAGGCCGAAGTAGCGGAAGACCCACCAGGCGCGGGCCGCCGCCATCGCGTTCGCCGCGTCGTACACGACCACCGGGGTGTCGGCGGCGCTGATCCCCAGCCGCGCGAACGTCGCGGTCACAGTGGTTGCACTCGGCAACGGGTGCCGGCCGGGGCCGGGCGGAGCGGCGAGCTCGGTGTCGAGGTCCACGAAGTACGCCCCGGGCAAGTGACCCGCGTCGTACGCGGTCCGGCCGTGCGGACCGGCCAAGTTCCACGTCACGTCGGCAAGCACCGGAGCCGGCTCCAGCGCCCGCGACTCCGCAACAGTGACCAGCCCACTCATCCGCGTCCTCGCTTCGCTCCGGGCGCGGACGAGGCACGGTCCACGCTGTACTTGTTGATGAACTCGCTCCGCTCGTTCATGAGGCAGCTCCTCCGAACGGCAGGACTTCGGGTGACAGGGTGGCTCGCGCGCGGGCCTGGGTGAGACGGCGGCGGTGGTGCCGCCGGCACAGGACCTCGTACGACACCTCGTGGTCACGCGTCTCCATGTCGCCCACCACCAACTGCTCGCCCTCGGTCACCATCTCTCCACCGATCGTACGGGCGTTGTGCGTGGCCCGTTCACCGCACCAGCACAACGCCTCGACCTGCAGCAGTTCCATCCGGTCGGCGAGCTCGACCAGCCGCGCCGAACCCGGGAACAGCGTCGCCCGGAAGTCGGTCAGGATGCCGAAGCAGAACACGTCGACCTGCAGTTCGTCGACCAGGCGCGCGAGCTGCTCGATCTGCAGCGGGCTGTAGAACTGCGCCTCGTCGCACACCACGTAGTCGATCCGTCCACCGCGCGTCAGCTCGCCGACGACGTAGTCCCAGAAGTCGAACTCGGCCCGCACCTCGACCGCCTCGGCGGACAGGCCGAGTCGCGACGACAGCACCGAGTCCCCGGCCCGGTCGTGGCTGGTGAAGATTCTCCCTTGCCTCCCCCGCGCCTTGTGGTTGTGATCCATCTGCAGCGCCAGTGTCGACTTGCCGCAGTCCATCGTCCCGGTGAAATACAGGAGCTCCGCCACGGGCGCACATCCTGCCAAGTCAACGGTCCGCCGCGCACTCCGGGGTGTGTCGCGGGCGCCGCTCCCGGGGCGGGTTGGGTTCTGGACCTCGGGTCAGTTTGAATGGAATGTGCGCAAAGCCTTGCTTCTCGTTCTGGCGACCCTGTTGACGGTCACCGCCACCGTGCCCGCCGACGCCGCCGGGGAGACCTTCCCGGTCCGGTCGGCCGCTGGGCTGCGCGCGTACTTCGTGATCACGGCCGCCGGCCAGACCGCGAAGGCGACCGCGGCGATCACGCAGAACGGCGGCACGGTCTATGCGACGTACGACGCGATCGGCGTGATCGTCGCGCATTCGGCGACCGACGGCTTCGCGGACAAACTGCGCGCCGTCGACGGCGTCCAGAAGGCCGGTGCGACCCGGACGTCCGACGTGCCCGCGGACGCTGCGAACCCGGCGGTGCCGCCCGCGGTCGCCGAGACACCGACGACCCTTCCGGAGCGGGACCGGACGGACATGACGCTGATCGGCGCCGACCAGGCCTGGACGAAGGACCCGGGCTCGAAGAACGTGACCGTCGGCGTGCTGGACACCGGCGTCGACGACCAGCACCCCGATCTGAAGGCGAACTTCGACCCGGCCAAGTCGGCCTCCTGCGCGTACGGCAAGGCCGACACCCGCCCGGGGGCCTGGCGCCCGGTCGGTGAGCACGGTACCCATGTGGCCGGCACGATCGCGGGCGTGCGGAACGGCATCGGCATGATCGGCGTCGCGCCCGGCGTGAAGGTGTCGTCGATCCGCGTGGCCGAGCCCGGGAGCGAGTTGTTCTTTCCCGAGAACACGGTGTGCTCGTTCATGTTCGCCGCCGACAAGGGCGTGTCGGTGACCAACAACAGCTACTACGTCGACCCGTGGCTGTTCAACTGCCCGAGTGACAAGGACCAGGACGCGATCGTCGAGGCGGTCCGCCGCGCGGTCGCGTACTCGGAGAGCAAGGGGGTCGTCAACGTTGCGGCGGCCGGCAACGAGAACTACGACCTGGCCAACAAGACCAGCGACGACAGCAGCCCGAACGACTCGACCACAACCGACCGGACCATCACCAACGACTGCCTCAGTCTGCCGACCGAACTGCCGAACGTGGTCGTGGTCGCCGCCGTCGACCCCAGCAGCCGGAAGACGTCGTTCTCGAACTACGGTCAGAACAAGATCCACCTCGCGGCGCCTGGCCAGGCGGTGTTCTCGACCGTGCCGGGCGGCGGCTACAAGAACCTCGACGGTACGTCGATGGCGTCGCCGCATGTCGCCGGTGTCGCAGCCCTGCTCCGCAGCGTGGACCCGAAGCTGACCCCGGCCAAGGTCCGCGAGCGCCTTGCGCAGCAGGCCAACGACCTCGCCTGCCCGCCCGGAGCCTCCGGTGAGTGCGTCGGCACCGCCGGCAACAACTCGTACTACGGCGAGGGAATGGTCGACGCCGCCGAGGCGGTCGGCGCCGCACCCGCGCAACCGCAGGGCGCGATCACGATCACCGAGCCGTCCGAGCAGCTCAGCTTCGGTACGCTGCCGGCGGTCCCGCTGCTGATGAAGGGCACCGGCGGCTCCGGTGCGATCAGCTACTCGGCGACCGGTCTGCCGCCTGGCCTGTCCATCGACCGCGAGCGCGGGTGGATCACCGGCGTCCTCGAGCCCGGTGCGGGCCGCTACAAGGTCACGGTCACGGCGCGCGACGGGCAGGCAAAGACCGCCCGCACGAGCTTCTTCTGGAACGTCTGGAGTTTCTGACCTGTCCGGTGGTCACTGACCGGTGTCGACGAGGAGCGGGATTTCCATCTCGTCGGCGCTCAACGAGCCGTGCAGCCCGATCAGGCCGGCCTCTTGCGCCGCCCGCTGACTGGCGACCAGCGCGAGCGGTCCGAGCGCCGCGACCACTACGTCGCCGAGCCGTGGCAGCACACGGTCCTCGACGACCGGCCCGAACCAGCCACGCGCGACCGCCTCGGCGCGCGGCAACACCAGCGCCTTGTCCCCCAGGCGCTCCCGATACGTCGCCAGGACATCGCCCTCGGCGCCGGGAACGCAGTACAGATGCCGGAACCGTGACTCACCGCCGACCAGCGCCACGCCCTCGGTCAGCGCGGGCTCAGTGTCCAGGTCCACGCGGTACTCGGGTGCGACGTCGATCATCCCGTGGTCGGCGACGACGAGCAGTACGGCGTCCCGCGGCAGCGCGGACCGGACCTGCTGCGCGAACGTGTCGGCCGCGCTCAGTTCCTTCTCCCACTGCCACGAGTCGCAGCCCTGCTGGTGGCCGATGTAGTCGAGCTGCGAGTCGTACACGTACACCAGCGACGACTTGCCCTCGCGACTCGCGAACCGGGTCGCGTCCAGGCGGTCCTCGATCGTGTCGGCCCCACGGTGCGCACTTCCGCGGAACGCGGCGGCGGTGAGCCCCGACGAGTCGAACCGCGCCTTGCTCACATTACGCGTGGCGACTCCGGCCGCCGCGGCGCGGTCGAAGACCGTCCCGTGCGGCTGCCAGCGGCGCGGGTCGACCGGAGCGTCCCAGGCCAGCATGTTCAGCAGGTCACCGGTCTCCGGGACGATCGAGGTGTAGCCGACGATGCCGTGGGCGCCTGGCGGCAGGCCGGTGCCGAGGCTGGTCAGGCTGACCGCCGTCGTGGACGGCACCCCGGCCGTCAGGCTGCGGCCCTTCGCCATCAGCGCGGACAGGTACGGCGCGGCATGGGCGTACCGCTGCAGGTTGTTCCAGCCGAGTCCGTCGAAGAGCAGGACGGCGTAACGGGACGCGGGCGGCAGGCCGAGTACGTCGGTCTCGCCGGGAACCGACAGCGCCCCGGCCACCGAGGGCAGCACATCGGCGAGCGCGCCGCCGCCGTACTGCGGGGACACTGCTGGGATCACGGCACTACCTGCTGGTCGCGAACGACAGCGCCTTGGCGAACTCGAGCACCTGCTGGATCCCGGCCGGACCGTCCGCCGCGGCGCTGATCCGCAGCGAGATGTCGTCCGCGGCGACCGAGCCGGTGTAGCCGTGGTCGGCCTCGCAGTTCGGGTCGGCGCAGACGGCCGGCTCCAGGTCGATCCGGTTCACCATGCCCCAGCCGATGGTCAGCACCACCTCGCCGCCGCCGGCCACCGCCGGGTCGGACTTGCCCTTGGCGTAGCCGGCCGGATTCGGCACCACGCGGTTGACGACAACCGCATTCACCCGGTGCAGCGGGATCGCCTCGGTCGAGGTCGACGCGTACGGCGCGCGGATCAGCTCGTCGGCGGCGTGCTCGTCGGTGTGGCCGACAATCAGCCGGGTCGGGGTGAGCGCCAGGATGGTGATGTGCCGCCGGACCTCGTCCCGGTCGAACGTCGGCTCGTGCTGCAGCACGAAGGCCCGGATCGGCTCGCCGGCGATCGCCACTTCGAGCGAGTCGGTCACGACGTCGGGGTAGTAGCCGCACCGATCGATCGCGTCGCGCAGCTCCGCGGACGCATCGGCGAGCTCCGGTGCATTCAGGTCACGCATGCCCTCATCCTTGCACGACCCCGCCCCGGAGCGTTTCACCCAATCCCCTCACCTGTGGACAACCGCGATCAGTTCGCACTTGCCTTCCGCAGAACGGGCGCGCCCGCGGCACCGGCGAGCGCGACCAGGGCCAGCCCGGCGACGACCTGGCCGATCAGCAGCAGCAGACCAGAACTGCCTTCGGTGATCACCTGCCCGCCGCTCAGCGCCAGCCCACACAACGCGCCGAAGCCCACGACCGGCAGCCCCACTCCCACCACAGGTACGACGGCGGCCACGCGGGCCGATCGCTCGATCACCGACAGCGGTACGCCGGACCGCCGCAAGGCGCGAGCGGGTGCCGCCTGATCAAGCGCCGTACCGACCGCTCCGGCCGCGGTGGAGGCCGCGACGGTCAGGAAGACCAGTGACAGCAGGAGCGCGACACCGATGCGCATGTCGTCGAACGTCGGGTCCTCCCGGCCTCCTGGCATGAACACCGAGATGAACCCAGTCACGAAGCCGGACAGGACCAGAGCCGCCACGGGCCGGAAGGCCCCCTTGGGGTCGTCCACCAGTCGACGGCCGGCCAGCAGCATCACCGGGCCGTTCGCCGACTTCGCCATCAGCTTGCCGACCAGCTGTACCGCCCACGGCCCGATGATGCGCACTGCGAGCGCCGCGAACCCGATACCGATCAGCAACGGCAGGAGGGCCGCTTGCATCCCGTAGTACGCCAAAATCACCGGGCCGACGATCAGCAGCCCGATACGCACCACGCTGACGCCCTTGCGCCGCTGACCGCGCACAACACCGAGGGGCGTGATGCTGACCCGCCCCAGCCCAATGAGCGCGCTGATCACCGACAGCACCGGTACGGCGGCCAGTACGACGAGAACCGTCCACCACTGAACCGTGATGTCGCTGACGTACCAGCGACCACCACCGAGCGGGATACGCGCGATCAACGGACTCAGGAGCGTGTAGCCCACCAGGCCGACCACTCCACCGGCCAGTCCGAGCACCCCCTGCTCTACCGAACTCAGCCAGAGCACCTGGGTCCGGGTGGCGCCGGCCAGACGCAACGCGGCCAGTCGGTGCTCACGGCGCTTCGCCGCGACGCCAGCTGCCTGTCCGACGAGGCTCAGGATCGGGAACAGCACGAGAGTGATGCCGAATGCGACGGCGATCAGCAGGCCGAGCATGCGGCTGTCCCACATGTCCTCGTTCCAGCTGGTCACGTACTGCGGGTTCTGATCCGCGGGGATCATGTTGACGCCCCGGATGACGACGTACTCCTCCGGCGACGACAGGCCCTTGTCGGAGATGACTCCGGTCGGTTCGTCGAGCTTGTACTGCTCCGCGAGGCTCGACCAGTGCTTGGCGACCTCCGGCGAGACGAACACCTCGCCGGGCTTCGGTGTGTGGTCGAGTCCGGGAGGTGGCGCCGATTCCTGCTGCCCCACGGTGGCGAGCTCGATGACGGTCAGGTAGTGACCGTCGAGGCGTTGCCGGTCGTCGAGCTCGATCATGCCGACGGCATTGGCCGGATCGCCGTGCGCGGCACTGCGCCACCCGATCCGCTCGGACCGGTGCGACAAGCCGAGCGAGCCGGCGATCAGGAACGTCACCAGCAACGCGACCACCGCGGTGGCACCGAACGCTGCGAGGTTGGCGGCGCGCCCACCCGGCCCGGGGCGCCGAACGAACCGCAACCCGAGGTCGGTCATCGGGTTCATCGTGCGACCCCCATCGCTTCGCTGACGCGACCGTCGACGATGTGCAGCGTGCGGTGGCACCGGGCCGCGACCGCGTTGTCATGCGTCACCACGACCACCGCGGCACCCCGGTACGTCGCCGCGCCGACGAGCAGGTCGATGACCTGGGAGCCGGTGGCCGCGTCCAGCGCACCGGTCGGCTCGTCGGCGAACACCACCTGCGGTTCACCGACCAGGGCGCGTGCGATGGCGACCCGCTGTGCCTGACCACCGGACAGCTCACCCGGCCGACGGCTCACCTCGGCGGCGAGGCCTACCTGGGCGAGCGTCGTCCGCGCGCGCCCGATCGCATCCCGCCGGCTCATGCCGTCGACCATCAGCGGCAGGGCAACGTTCTCGTCCGCGGGCAGTTCGGCGAGCAACTGGTTGTCCTGGAACACGAAGCCGAGACGCCGGCGGCGGAGCACTGTCCGGGCGGCGTCGCTGAGCTTGTCGACGCGTTCACCCGCCAGCCAGACCTCACCCTGATCCGGGGTGAGGATGCCGGCGAGCACATGCAGCAGCGTGGTCTTGCCGTTGCCGCTGGGGCCCATCACGGCGAGCGCCTCGCCGGAGCGGACCGCGACGTCCACACCGGCCAGACCGACCACATCGCCGTAGTACTTGACCAGGCCCTGTCCGCTGAGAACGACCTGGGGCTGGGGACTCTGAAAGTTCATACCCCGAAGCCTTCCGCGCAACGCAGCGGGCGTCGTCGGACCGCGGTCCGGTTCCGGCGTCGTCTTCCGGCACCTTTCGGCGCGGCGGCGTACGACTCAGGTCGTACGCCGCGCCAGCTGTCAGTCGGTGCGGAACGAGTCGGTGCGGAACGAGTCGGTGCGGAACGCCGGCTGGAAGGCGTCGCGGTAGCTGGGGATCGCTCCGGTCAGGTCGTACGTCAGTCGGTGCGGAACGCCGGCTGGAAGGCGTCGCGGTAGCTAGGGATCGCTCCGGTCAGGTCGTACGTCAGTCGGTGCGGAACGCCGACGGGAAGGCGTCGCGATAGCTGGGGATCGCTCCGGTCAGGTCGTACGTCAGTCGGTGCGGAACGCCGACGGGAAGGCGTCGCGATAGCTGGGGATCGCTCCGGCCGGGGTGTCCACCGACTCGGCGTTGAGCATCGCGTGCACGATTGCGCGGCCCAGCGTGCGGGCGCCGGCGGCGTACACCGCCTCCAGTTGCGCGAGCGCGGCCGTGTCGGTGACAGTCAGCCGGGGAGCGTCGGCCGGAGCGGTCGACAGCGCGAAGATGCTGTCGCCGTCGACGAGGGTGTGGATCGGGTCGATCGACCGCGCCAGCCCGTCGTGCGCAACCATCGCCATCCGCTGCGCGGCCGCCTTGTCGAGCGGTACGTCCGTGGCGACGACCGCGATTACCGTGTTCATCGGCGGACCGGGGATCAGGTTGCGCCCTGGCGCGGCCGGTGGCGGCGCCTCGACCGGGGTGCGCAGGTGCGCGAACTCCGTGCCCAGACCGAGGCGGGCGCCGTACAGGTTGCCGTCGGCGTCGATCGCGGACCCGGCCGCGTTCACGATCACCAGCGCGCCGACCGTCGTACCGTCGTCGAGCCGCACGCTCGCCGAGCCGACGCCGCCCTTCAGCGACCTGGCCCGGGCCCCGGCACCGGCCCCGTGGTTGCCGAGGGCAACCGGTCCGTCGGTGGCGGCGGCGATCGCGTCCGCTCCCCAGGCCGGCTCCGGGCGCGCGGTGAAGTCGCCACCGCGGCCGAGGTCGAAAATCACCGCGGTGGGCACGATCGGCACGACGTCGTGGTCGCCCGGACCACACCGGACGCCCTCGGCACGCTCCTCGAGCCAGCGCATCACGCTGCCGGCCGTGTCCAGCCCGAACGCGCTGCCGCCGGTCAGGACGATCGCGTTGACACCAGCGTTCGAGTTCACCGGCGACAGCAGGTCGGTCTCGCGCGTCCCAGGTGCGCCACCGCGGACGTCGACGCCCGCAACCGCCGTACCGGGTGTGTAAACCACGGTGGTACCGGTCAGGTACGGCGGGTCGGTGCGCTCGACCTGGCCGACCAGAATTCCAGGGACATCGGTGATCGCGTTGTGCGGTCCGGGCTGCATGCCGCCGATCCTTGCACGCACGCGCAATCGGCGCCGACCCGCACTCCGCGCGCGTCCGCGCAGCCAAGGCCCCTTGAGCTCCTACCGGGGACCGCGAACACCCACCCGGGACCACGCACACCCACCCGGGACCGTGCGCACCCACCCGGGACCATGCACACCCAACCCCGACCTCGCACACCCGCCCGGGACCATGCATCCCATCCCGGGACCGTGCACCCCATCCCGGGGCCTTGAACAAGCAATAACCACTCCACACCCACCACAACCTGTCCAAACCCGGCGTTGGCGAGCGCAGCGCCGACCGCGGTCCCCCGACTCCAGCCCGCACGACGACTGACGCAGCCAACCCCATACGAACGGATTACCCGCCCAGTTAGGGGTTCTCTGCTCTCATACCGATGAAGAAACCCCAACACGCGGGGATATCCGGCTCTTGTGACCGATCCGTGGGTGGCCCGGGTGACCGAGTCGCCGCCCACGCTGTGCCGCGCTGGACCGCGCCCGACCACGCCCGACCGCGCTGGACCGCGCTGGACGCCGCGCGCGTTCCCACACCGTGGGTTCACCCACGGTGTTGTGGGGTGCGGGCCCCGGGGAAGGGGGCGGAACCCCCAACACCATGGGGGGAC